>CAZETW010000005.1:0-2663 GCA_964515295.1 uncultured bacterium
ATATAAAATCGTAAATATGATTCATTGGTAAATTATTTTTTTCATAAATATAACGATTGGCTCTAAGGTGCGGCCACCCGATGCTGCCCCGAAGCCACATTAGATGTTAAATTGAACGCACGATGATGTCCGCACTGTTCTTTATTTTCATGGACGGCGAAAGCCGCCCAAAGCCGAACTGTAAAATGAAAAAGAACCGAACCGGCCGCATCCTTAGCAGCCTGGGGTTATGCAGTTAAAATGACTTGGTCAGAATTTGAACTAACCTTATAATATCTAAAAAATATTGACCTATACCTTGGTGTCCTTTAAATAGAGATCCAAACGGGGTCTCTATTCCCTTGGTCCTCTATTATTGGAGTGGCATTATGACCGGAACTATCCATAATCCATAATTGCTCATTGGAGTATTCACCCCTGCAAAAAACTATCTTCCTGCCGTTACAAGCATATGAAGGTTTTTTACCTACACCGATCTCTTTTTCCAAGTCATCCTGAAGATTTCGAAAATAAATCATATCTTTCCCCCTTACGAACAGAATACCGTTTCCATCCGGTGCCCAAGAGGGTTGGCGTCCATCACATATACTTGTCAAATTTGACCCGTCAATGTCCATTATGTGAATAACTTCTGGGTAGCCGCTTCTCTCAAAAACTATCTTTGTGCTATCTGGAGATATTCGTGGAAAAATATCTGGATGATTGAAATGAGATTTTGTAAGCCGTTCTTGGTTGCTTCCTGATGCAGTCATTATGAATATTTGCAGATGTTCAGTTGTACGCTCTGAAGAAAAAACAATATGCTTTCCATTGGGACCCCAATGTGGATAGGCATCATCTGAATACGGACTTTGGTTCGCAGTCAACGCTTTCATGTTGGACCCGTCCTCGTCAACGATACAAATATCTTGTACTCCCGTCTTATAAGTGAATGCCAGTTGTTTTCCATCGCTTGACCAGCTGGGATCTTTTCCTTTGATGATCCTCTTCCATTCTTTTTGATCGTCATTCATAATACATATGAAATCGTCAAACCTTTCCTGTCGTATGAAGGCAATTTTCCCTTTTTGATCTGAAGCGCTTGTTTTCCCAGACAATTTATCAATCATGTCCATACTATATTCTTTTCATTATCACGATTTTATTATTCCATTAGGCGACTGTTGGCGTTTACCTGCATAACGATTGCATAACCGGTGCGCCAAAGAGAAAGCGTCTATGAAAATGAATATGAACGTAAAGACATTCACAACTGTGTCCGCACTGAAAAGACATTTCAGAAACCTGTTTTTGTCCGAAGCCGAAGCAAGCGAAACGGACAAGACGTTAGTGGCGCATCCGTGTTCATGCGCGGGTTAGGGATCTTTATACAATTCTAATTGTTGACCAATGAGTGCAGTGCTGTTTATCCAGCCCTCACCAATACGCTTTTTTGTTTTGGTTATTGCAACTACCCTATACCATGGGGTACCATTTTTCTTGAAGGTTTCATAAACTTTAAACATCCCCCCTCTTGGTATAGTTTTGACATGATTCAATGCACCAATTGGATCAGTAGGGCTATGAGATGGCATTAAATTAATTTTTTTTGCCGCAATATATATTGACCCAATATCTAGCGCTCGTGGATCCAAGCTAGGAGATGAATAATCTGATAGATTCGATGAATTAAGTGGATAATGTATTACATTTTCATCTTCAATTATCCTGAATCCTGTGTTTTTTACCATTGCCCCTTTAAGCCTTGAGTTACGCTCTCCAAATCTAGAATTTGATTGGTTAATAGGTACAACCATTCTAACTTTAATTTTATCGCTTATTGAGCCAACCTCAAATCCAATTCCAAGTCTGGACATTTTTACTTGTTTGTTTTTTAAAGAAGATCTCCATTTATCACTATCAATCGAAATCTCATATTCTTTCGAGGTCCACTTCTCGACATTACTTTTTTCTGAAAAATAGTCTGCAGAATAATTCGAAGACACACCTTTTTCCTTATAAGATCTGGATACGCTAACCATTAAATCTGTATAACCAGGTAAATCAGTCTCCAGTGAACAATAAAGTGTGGAGCCCACAACCTTCATTTTTATCTTAAACTTATTACATACAACTTGTGCATTTATTGTTGTACTGCCAACAAATATAAAGCTGCACAGATAAATAAAAGACTTTAGATGGTACTGATATCTCCTTAACATTTCATCACCTCCATCTAGATCCCTAACCACTTATTATTCGGTAAAGCCAATCTTTTAAAATATTGATAAAAACATTAATAAAGTTCCAAGTTTATCAATTTTATTTCTCTAATATTGATAAGTTTATCAATAAATGTGGTTCTAAGTTTATCAATTTTTTTGGATAAAATAGGCATTAAAATAGTTATTTACTCCGGGCTTGTTATCATTTCTATTAACCAACAAAACTTTTTACATCCTGAGCTTTGGAGCAGCATTATTCACACATTTTCCACCCATGAATTTCGTCTCCACAGCGAAATTACTCTAAATTAAGCATTAAACATTAAAACCTAATAATTTATAAGCACAATGTCAAGAAAAAATATGGTTCTTGTCGATTAAAAAGCAGAGCCTGTGCGAGACTGAAAATGATCTTTTATTGTGGAGATAGTTTTGCAACCCATCCGCCTCCGGGAGCCA
>CAZETW010000005.1:2763-66988 GCA_964515295.1 uncultured bacterium
AAAATGATCTTTTATTGTGGAGATAGTTTTGCAACCCATCCGCCTCCGGGAGCCAGTTTTATGGTAAGGGAATCATTGTGGGTTACGGTTTTTTCATATCGATAGTAATCACTGGCATAACGGTCGGCATTGATGCCGTCTTCATACATCAAAGCCTGATATTCACCCTTGCCCAGAAAAGACACATCAATCCGGAATTCCCGGGCAGAACAGTCGGTCATAGCTCCCAGATACCAGTCACTACCGTGTTTCCTGGCCAGGATCACATAGTCGCTGATTTGTGCCTCCAAGACCATGGTGGTATCCCACACAGTGGGAACTGATGACAAGAATTCCATACATTCTTTTTCTCTCAGGTAATGGGAGGGGCTGTCACAGAGCATCTGCAGAGGACTTTCATACACCACATACATGGCTAATTGGTGACACCTGGTTCCCATGCTCATGGGCCGGGTGAATAGGGCCCGGAAGTTTTTCTCTTGAGCGTTTATCATGGCACCCGGGGTGTAATCCATGGGACCGGCAACCATGCGTATAAAGGGCAGGATCAGATTATGCTCAGGTGTCTGCTTATCACTCCACTTACTCTGCTCCAGACCTCGTACCCCTTCCCGGGTGATAACATTGGGGTAGGCTCGTCTCAGTCCACAGGGGGCATAGGCGCCGTGAAAATCCACCACCATTTTTCTTTGAGCAGCTTCCCGGGCAATCAGGTGATAGTAATTGACCATATCCTGGTCATTTCTCTGCATAAAATCTACTTTGATTCCTTTGACTCCCCATTGTTGAAACTGGTTAAGCGCCGGTTCAAGCTGTTTCTGCAGAGGTTTCCATAAAACCCACAATATTACTCCGACTTTTTTACTTTCTGCATATGCACAGATTTCCTTTACATCAATACCCGGGGATTGCTGTAACAGATCTGTGGTTTTTGACCAGCCTTCATCCAGTATGACATATTCGATATTGTATCGGGAGGCGAAATCAATATAGTATTTATAGGTTTGGGTATTGATACCGGCTCTGAAATCCACCCCGTAAATATTGTTGGCGTTCCACCAGTCCCAGGCCACTTTTCCGGGTGTAATCCAGGAAGTATTTTTCAACTGTAAGGGTGGTGCCAGTTTGTATACCAGCTGGTTGGTAATCAGATCTTTGTCCTTTTCAGCTAAAATAAACACCCTCCAGGGAAAGGAGCGAGTTCCTCTGGTCTGAGCCATATAGTCAGCCCGCGTTTCTATAATCTCATCCCGATCCGGATTTCTGCCGGGTTGGATGGTCAGCGGTACGGCCGGGAATCGGGCAGACAGACTGGTATTGTTTTGACCATGCAGAAACATGCCCGGATAATCCTTCAGGTCTGATTCTGTAAAAATAAGGTTGTAATCATCTGACGTTTTTATAAGCACGGGTACACTGCACATCTGCTGCTCCCCGATTTCACTGATTTTCAGATATTGATAGTATCTTTCAAAATGGGTGATAAAACTTTCTTCAGCAGGGAAATAGGTATAAAAATCTCGGGTAAAATGTATACAGACTTCTTCAGATGAAATTTTGATCTCTTTCGGAAAGGAGGTTTCGAATCGATAGGCGAATCCTTCATTGTAGGTTCGAAAGACAATGCTGAAATTATTTTTGAAAATCAGGGTCAGCTCATTGTACTGATTCTTTAGAGTTTTATCTTTCAGGGGGATAACCGGTTTTATGATTTCCTTACAACTATGCCATTTGTGATCCATCAGTTGCGGTTGTTCCCCCAGAATCTCTTCCGTGACCAGGGTCATGGATAGAGGAGAAGGATCAAGGATCTCAGCTCCTCGGTACTGTACGGAATAGGTGATGTTATCTTTGATTGTAATTAATACCTGAATGTTTTTGCCAGGAGACTCCAGTAGATATTCAGAGGCATAGAGGCTGGATACAAATAAATTAATACATATAAAAAGGAAAAATATGTTTTTCATACCATACTCCCATAATTTTACAGTGTATTGGATTATGGATGTTTACACTGATAATATTTTGATTATATACTGATTAAGATACACAATAGAGGTGAGGTATTCAAGGAAAAAATTATGGTATGATCACTCGGAATGGATACCTTACCCTTGGTGTCTTGGAGTCTTAGGGTAATACTCATTTTATAATCCAAAGACATGGAAAACACCAAGAGTAAAAATTTTTTAAGAATTAATGACTATTGGGATTAGTGATTTTTAATAATTCTAAAGATCATAAAAACCAGCATGATTTGAATCAGAGCAATTCCCTCAAAAGTAAAGAATGCAAGTAATCGGTCATTGTAAAATTTTTCCCAGCCAAGTCGATTGAGCATAATTATTGGGGTTATTATCATTTCAATCACCAGAATACCCAGACGAATAAATATAAAAAAGTACCGGAGAACCGATAACCATAAAAACAAAAATCCAGAAGAATTTTTTCATTACTCTTTACCTTTTTTCGTTTTGGTGCAGGGATGATGCTTGGTATCGCCGTGACATTCCCGGATCTGTTCTTCGGTGCAGTGCTCCGGTTTGTTCTTCAGTTTTTCCGGCTGTTCACAACAGCAGTTATCATTTGAATGTTCAGTACACATAAAACCTCCTTTAAAAATAAGTTTAAATTTATAATATAATAAGCATTTGCTTATTAACAATGCCAAAAAAATTTTACCCTTCTTGTATATCTATAAAATGTTCTCCTAAATGTTTTCGTACACTTGCCTTAAAATCCCGGAGTCGTCTGTCATCCAGCTGGTAATGGATGATGGATCCGTATCGGTCGCTTTTCACCAGACCGGTTTCCTTTAAAATTGCCAGATGCTGGGACACTGCAGGCTGAGTAATGTTTAATTTTTGGGTGATGGCGTTCACACATAACTTCTTGTCCCGGATGAGCTCCAGTATCCTGATCCGGGATTCGGAAGAGAGCGCTTTGAATATTTTGGCTATTTCAGTTATGTTCATTTTATAAGCCTTCGCTTATTATGTTATAAGCATATACTAACATAATAAATAAAAGCAGTAATGTCAAGGGAAAAATAAATTTTTTTTTAGCCTTGGTAACGTTCCTTACAATCACAGTTTTAAATACGATTGACAATCACTTGTTGGGAACGTTTTCCTGGGACGGTCTCCGTCCATTCACTCACCATTCTGTACAAACAGGTATTAACCCTGTTCCCTGTACATAGTTACGGGCACTTGAGTATCTCCAGTGAACAGGATCATCAACATATCCTCGACGAATCGGATTATAATGAATGTATTCAATCTTCCGAGTAGTTATTTTTCTTGTCCTCATTTGTTGTGGATGACTGCCTTCCTGCCAGACTTGATATTCCCTGTCCCTCTTAAATGTTTGTTTTCCATTGGAAAGTGCGCTTAAAATAAATTTAGAGCCGTTTCTTTTGTAATAATCCATAATCTGTCTGGCTGTATACGACTTGAAATTCCCCAATTCTTTGGAAAGATTATCTGATGATACTACCATATGCAAATGATTTTCCATAATCACATACGACAGGTGAACTTGACAACCAATATCCCTTATTTATCGTGTGCCATTGCCTTTAGGCAATGTCTTGCCACACCTATTTATTGAAAATTTATGTCATATCCGGATCACCCGACGGTTCATTGTATTGTTATTTGCTATGGTTAAGTTTAAATTTTTTTGCTATGGCATTTAGCCTTTGATCAAATGTCCAAAGTGGAATATCTGTTACCAAAGATGAAGCAAGAATTGCTACGTCAATATACCCCAAACCTTTACCCATAATTTTATTATTCTCAATAAAGATCATTATCTCGTCATGCTCTATAAGGGAAGATTGCGGTAAGGCTTTAAGGGCAGCTATAATTTCTTTTCTATTTTTTATGTTACCACACGCCAATTCTCCCAGAATGAATGGATGGCAAAATACCTCTCCATCATTTAGTAATTCAACGAGTTGATCATTACTATTTCTAAAATGATCAATCCATATAGAAGTATCGACTAAAACCATTTTTTACTAATTTCGTCTTCTTGGTATATTGGTTAAATTCTTTTCTGTTCCACCAAGTTTTGCTAATCTTTTTGCACTTTCACGGGCAATTAATGCTTCAAGACCTAAACGTACGAGCGATGTCTTTTCTTTAATTCCAGTTAATTTTGAGGCTTTATCGATTAGCGTGTCTTCAATGTTTAGTGTTGTTCTCATAAACACCTTTATGTATTGTATGTGCATATTAATATGCATAATATAATGCATTTTGTCAAGTATTTATTTAGCATATAACGATACAACTGAGCAGCGCGACGCTAAATGAATCATTCTTTCTTTTAGGTAGGGTAGTGTAGGAGCGTCTTCTCCAGTTGTTCGTTATACCGGTTTATTCATTTACTTCCTCTGAGGGCAATATTTGTTTAAAGTGACGTACTGTTAAAATGAAAATTTCTTCTTGTCGTACCTTGTAAATTATTCGATAATTACCATGAATTATTTCTCGTATATATGGTTTATTTGTTTCAGGAACAATGCGCCCACTTTTAGGAAATTTTTTCAAACAGTCAATAATTTTAAAAATTGATTCTACCCATTTGATTGAAACATCTGGATTATCTTTGGCTATATATTCTGATATTTCTGTCATTCGTTCTACAGATAAAGGTGACCAGATAATTTTCATTTATTAAGCCTCTTGAGAATTTGAGTTTTAGCCTTATCATGACTTATACCTTGCCCTTTTTCTATTTGAGATTCAGCCAGTTCAATATCACTTAGTAGCTCGATTTTTTCTAATATTTTCTCATATTCAGCAACATCAAGTATTACGGCAGCACTTCTACCATGCTGTGTTAATACAATAGGTTTTTTGGTACGTTTAATTTCTTCAATTATTGAAGTGATATTTGCGCGAAAATCAGATAATGGTCTAATATTTGTTTCTAAATTTATTCTGTTCATAATACCTCCTTTTGTACAATTAATATGCCATTTAATGTACAAAATAAGAGATTAATTGTCAAACGTGATTTTCACCGGTCGAACCACCAACCGATTTTCCAATAAAAGCAAATAATTCCACTAAACTTCAAAATTTGAAAAAATGGTGCGTGGTTCGATCCGCGTGCAAAATTTTGTTATATGTGCTCTCTGTCAGTACGCCTCATTTTCCAAGTTATCAGCGAAAATCAACCTGTCTTTTTCTTTTAATTTATTATATAGTTCTACCATCTTACCGCTTGCATCTACATAAGGGATGTATATTTTTTTTGTAAGTTTGACCAGAAACTCATTCCGTTTATTACAGAGTTCTCTTGTCGGTCTTGTAATTAAGCCGTGAATTGGCGTTATGATTAAGATTCTATTTTCATCTAAACCTGCTCGCCATAATTTCGGGAGACGCATATTATTCAATGACCTTGCTGGACAGATTACTATGGGTTGTATGCCTTTTATTAATACATTCAGAATTTCCTGTTCAACCGGTGAATGAAATCCGCTGGCAATAACCAACCCATCTTCACGCCACTGGAAAGCCTGTTCCTGAATCTTTATGATAATATTGCCTGGACATTTTGAAGAGCAAAGAAAAGCAAAATCGATTTGGTCAAGCAAACCAATGTTGCCGATATAATCGCAATGATAGTTTCGACTTTCCAAAGTCAGTTCAATATTATTCATCTTCTTCGCTTTTGAGTTTTTCCGGATTCTTTACGAATTTTTTGTCTTCCGATTTGATGTGTTTTTTCAAAAGATGTTTTTCCATTTCCTCCAATTGCTTCAAATCTTCTTCATTAGCAGCAAGTGCCTCTACTTTCTTTCTTTTCGCGTCAAATTCATTATAACGATCTTCGGCTATTTTTTTTGCAACCTCTGCTTTAACCTGACCTGCATGTGTTAAAAGATCTTGTTCATTGAATTTCAGAAATGCATCCAGCTTATCAGACCATTGGGCCATAGTAACTGTTTTACGCTGGCGGGCTTGCCTTTCAGCATAATCCAGATACATGGTTACAATCTCATTAAGGTCTTTGATTTCCTCTGCCTTTAAATAATTCTTGGCAATACTCACATCTTGCTTGCGGACCACTGATCCTTTCCAGGATGTAAGCCCCATGTTGGGTTTGTTGGAATCGCCTCGTGATTCGATTAGCTCTGCTGCTGTTTTGCCTGTCACGGCCCAGAGCATTTTGTTCTGCACCTTTTTATAAAACGTTTGGGCCTGAGTAGATGTCTTGTCATAATCTATGGCTGTTGCATAGATATCTCGGATTTTCTGATAGAAACGCTTTTCTGAGGCTCTAATATCTCGAATGCGCTCGAGCCATTCATCAAAATAATCCCACTGCTCTGCCTGCTTGAGGCGAGCGTCATCCATGGCAAAGCCTTTGATGATGTATTCTTTCAAAATCCGGGTCGCCCATATTCTGAATTGGGTGGCGCGTTTGGAATTTACTCGGTATCCGACAGCGATGATGGCGTCCAGGTTGAAAAATTCCATCAATCGGGTGACGTCTCTGCCGCCTTCCTGTTGAACTGTTTCCATTTTGGAAACAGTTGCATTTCTATCAAGTTCTCGCTCTTCATAAATATTTTTAAGATGTTTGGATATGGCCGGCACATTGACACCAAACAACTCCGCCATCTTCTTCTGCGTGAGCCAAATGGTCTCATCCTGAATTACTGTGTCTATCCTGATTTTGCCATCATCTGTGGTATAGAGGATTATTTCCGAACTATTCGTTTTCTTAACCATCAGTTCCTCTTTCAAAGCATTTAAGAATACACATTGCTTTCATGCAACTTGTGGGGACAGTCCAAGTTTAACCTGCAACTCGGCGCCTGAACCAATCAAGACCATTTTCCCGACGTCGGCAAAATGGTCTGCAACCTCGTGACCCGCGGTCTCACAAGCTGTTTTCGCTTTTGAAATGACTTTAACAAAGTTATCCCATTTCGAATAACCCAATAGATGCTGTAAATCTCTGGCAAACCAGAATTCAATGTCATTAGCTGTTTTATTGGCATGGGTTTCAAAATCTTTGGTTAGTGTTTTGATGATTTCCTTTTTCATTGCATGTCCTTTAAAAGTGTATAGCCCAAGATCGTTTTGTTGACGTCAACAAAATGATCGAGTATTTTATGACCTGATGTTTCACAGGCTGTTTTTGCCTTATTGATGACTTTGTTAAAATTTCGCCATTCGGTGTAGCCCAGCAAATGCTGAAGATCGCGGGCAAACCAGAATTCAATCCGACCTTTGATGGCCCTCGATATTCATCGTGGGCCTCTTTGGGGGAGGGATATCCATCCCGCTGGGTTGGGCAGGGAAGATTCTACTTTTTTCACCTCCCAATATTCGCTCTTAACAAAAATCGTTGCTATTTCAAATGTACAGAAATAATAAGAAATTTTAGCTGGATCAATTTTGTATTTTTGCATTTTTTTCACTCTTAGTAAGCATGGTAATAACATTCATTAGTCAGTATCTTAGCCCCTAATCCACCCATCGGGATACATATCCCTCTCCATTTTATGCCCAGGATGAATATCCAGGGCAATCAGCTTTTATGTTATATACTAATCAATAACTCTATCAATCCAGTATTCTGGTACTCTATGTTGGTGTGCTACTGCTAAAATATAAATTTTATTATTATATTTGGTATAAACTAAATTATAGGGAAACTTTCTTAATACCGCTTTTCTTGTATTTTTTGTAATTTCTGACCATACTTCCGGAAAAATTTTTATCAGTTCAATTGTCTTTAAAACTTCATCAAAGAATCCATCTCCAAGCCCTGGAGATTCAAGATTATAATATTTTACAGCGTCATCTAATTCAATTGATGCAGGCTCAATAAATTCAACATTCATTTATTTATACCGTTTTACAATTTCATCTAAAGGTACAGTATCTACTTTTCCTTCTTTTAATGCCTGATATCTTTTTTCTGATTCTTCAGCCCATATTTTTTCTATTTCTTTATCAGGTTTATCAAGACTTTGTGTTAATTTTTCAATTAACCGAAGTCTTTCGGCCGGCCTTAATTGTAATGCTTCTTTTAATATTGTTTTTGTATTCATTTATATACTCCCTAAATAGGATGAATTCATTATTATCAATTAACAACTATTTGCAATATACAAAAGCAGTTTCTATTATTCAATAAGTAATAATTTAGATTTACCCAGTTTAATTTAAATATCTATTATTTTCAACATTCAGAGTATTGTCTTGTATATATTTAGACATAACGATTAAATTACCGGTGAAAACAACCGAAATTTAGCGGGCCACCGGTTTAAAATTAAACTGCAGTAAAAATACCGGCCCCATAACAAATTTGTCAATCAAAGGGCAATGCTATCGTTGGCCGAATGAAAATGTGAAAATGAAAGGTGGCGTTTTCATCCGGTGCATTTTTGTGTTAGCGTAACATTTCATAAATATTTGATTTTACATGCAAATTTGCCCGCCCCGTTATGCAAATAAACATAATTCCACCACCATGCAGACAGGTATTTTACAATCATTTCTTTTCTGGCTCTATAAGATTTATAATGCTTCATAATACCCAGGTATGAATTCATGCTGCTGAGGAACTTCTCCTGTTCCACCCTTGTCGGCTTATGGTCACGAGCTATTTGATTTTGTTTCTCAATTGATTCATAAAAGTTACCCTTTGTACGGTTGGCAATATAAACCCGGTGCGGTTTGATTACAGCACCAGGATATTTTACACCTTTTGTAAAATGCTGAAGGTATATTTTATTGGGATGCAGATCCAGCCTCAAGTATATTTTGAGGTATGATTTAATTACCGGAATCAAGGATTTCAAATATTCTTTGTCTTTATGAATCAGAATGAAATCATCCACATACCGGCCATAATATCTGATTTTCAAATCTCTTTTCATAAAATGATCGAATTCATTCAGGTAAACATTTCCGAATAATTGTGAAGTTAAATTTCCGATGGGCAGGCCGCAATCAGGACCGGAATGAAAAAGGCTTTTATCGTTTGGTAAACCCTGCCAGTCTTTTCTGCAGCCCTTGGTGATGCAATCTTGGGTTGGATCGTTGAAAATGATTTTTTCGAGCAAATAAAGAACCAGATGTAAATCAAAATCCGCTCTGCCGGGTGCCGCAGATAAGGCTGATTTGATTTTTTCAAAAAGCAGCCGTCGGTTCATGGCCATAAAATAGCCGCGGATGTCCAGTTTTAAGATATGGCAATCTTCAGTATAATTTAATGAGCATGACCGGATAAAATGATCAATCCGTTTGATTCCGTAATGCGTGCCTTTACCCTTGCGGCAGCTGTAGCTGTCATTAATAAACATGCCCTCAAAAACAGGTGCAAGATAATTATAGAGCAAATGATGCACCACCCTGTCACGGAAGTTCGCGGCGAAGATTTCGCGCTTAACGGGTTTATTCACAATAAAAAAGATGCTTTTTCTCGGTTCGTAGGTGCGGTTCATGATCTCTTCATGCAATTCAAAAAGATTCGTTTCAAAATGTTTTTCAAAAGCCAGCGCATTGATGGTGTTCCTTTTATTCCAGCGGGCGTCAAAATACGCCTGAAACAGATCTAACAACAGTTTCTCTTCATTTTGTTCGTCAAACAATGTTGTCTGCATTTTATCTGCATGGCGGCCCGTCCAAGGCCGCCATGCCCTTTTGACTGTTTTAAATCCCGAATAAGCCGGATACTAAAACCGTTTTGCTTATTGTTGTTGTTACGGTTCACGTCTGAATTATTGTAATTCAGGTTCCGGTTCCACGCGTTATTGGTATTGTTCTCGGTAGACGACCCAAAATTGGCGTTGTTGCCGAGATTGTTGAAGTTACCATTGTTGTTGCGGTAACCACCGGGAAGCGCGGAAATAAAAGCAGCCGCTGAATTAATCATGCCTTCATTCTCAGAAAACATGAACTGATACCTCGCAAAAAAACACAAGGGGGCTGCCGGATTTAAATACGCTCGCTTGCCTGCGCCGTGGCGGCAGGCAACTCTGGCTGAACAGTCTAATACAGTTTTAAAGTTAAAAGTTGTAAAGTTCATAAAGTTTTAACAAGTCCGGATATGATTTTTGAGATTTCTTCAGCCTTTGCAGATAATTCATCTGCTTGGTTTTGTTTTAATATACTCATCGCACCTGCCAATAAAAGCATTGACCTGACCTCACCGCATGAGCCTTTGGCAACAAACAGAAAATGCTTGAATTCATTGTTTGATCTTCTTTCAAACCCCTCTGCAATATTATTCATTATTGAAACACAAGCGCGCTGAATTTGGTCTTTAAAACCATAATCTTTGCTGTTCTCAAACAGCTTGTAAACTTGAATTGTCAGCAGCTTCGCCTTCTGCCACGCAATAATTTCTTCAAACCTGTTAATCTTCATCAATAACTTTCAACTTTATAAACTTTATGAACTTTATAAACTTTTAACTTTCAACTCAAAAATATTTTCGATTCCGCTTCGCGGAATAAATAGTATAATAGTCGAATAGATAAATAGTCTAATCCCGAATAAGCCGGATACTATAACCGCCTTGCTTACCGCCGTCGCCACGGTACACGTCTGAAACACTGTAACCCAGGACCCGGCTCCACGCGCGATAGGTACCGTACTCGGTAGACGACCAAAAATAGGCGTAGTAGCCGAGAAGGCGGAAGCCACCATTGCCGTGGCGGGAACCACCGGGAAGCGCGGAAAAGCCGCTTTCATTCGTCGCACCTTCATTCGGACTCCCCCAATGTGTTGTGCCGGTTGTCTTCATCTTGCCGCCAGCAACTTCTTCGCCTCCAAGATAGTTTACCAATGTTGCCCACTCTGCGTCTGTAGGCACATGCCAGCCTGAGGGAGCAATATTATGAACATCTGTGACAGCAAACCAGTTATATAAATAACCGTATATATCTGCGGTACTTTCACTATTATCAAAAGCACAATAAGCGCCTGTTGATAGATTTTCCCATTGTGAATTGTCTGTAACATGATTTATCGGGGTACCGTCACAGTAATGGGTCACCTTCAAATTCTCGGCCATCCATACCTGATTACCTATTTTTACGGTTTGATATACATTACCGTCAATATCCTTAACCGTATCCGAAACCGTATTCTCGGTTGGACTCTTTTTGTTGCATCCCGTTATGAGCATCATAAATAACACTACAACCGTTAATAATGACATTGCTTTTTTCATCGCTTTTCTCCTTTGTAATTGTTGATTGCTTATGCTGATATTGTAACTGCATTCTAAGACACTAACATAATATTAACTACCAAAAACCAGCCTAAAAAAATATTTTAAGAATGTTCCTCTTAAAGTCATTACGATAACGAACGCAAATAAGATCATCTCCATATTTTTTCATGATCTTTTTTGTACCGGGTTGACCAGGTTTTAATTTTTTTATTGTTCTCATCATATATTGTCTGCAAGGCTTTTACTCCCAATCCTCCTCGCGGTAGTACATGTGTATAAAACATAGTTGGTGCTTTATTTTTATGCCCTGATAACTCCTGTCGAGTATTTATATTATAACTGCATATTTAATATTTAAAAAGTAATTATATTCATAAGTAATAAATTTTTATAAAAATGTCAAGTTTTTTATGCCGGGTTAAAAAAAACATTGACAAAGCTTTAAAAAGGTGTTATTTTAATTTGCAGTTTTGATATTTCATTAAAAACAGAGGAATTAGGAAGTGAAAGTTGCTATAATTTATAATGAAGATTTAACCGGGGTCATCAATCAGTTCGGTATACAGAATAAGGAAATTTATAATCCAACTACGGTAAAATTGGTAGCTGATTCTCTGGAAAAGGGGGGACATAATGTCAAAGTCATAGACGGCAACATGCAGGTCATAGAGAGCCTGACTGAATTTATGCCCCGGGTGGTTGAAGGCGAACGTATGGGTATGGTGTTTAATATGGCTTATGGTATACAGGGAGAAAGCCGGTATACACATCTTCCGGCCATGCTGGAGATGATGGGTATTCCTTATGTAGGTTCCGGCCCCACCGGACATGCAATGGCTCTTGATAAAGTAATCACAAAAATAATTTTTCAACAGCATACTATTCCCACTCCGGATTTCTGGGTGCTGTCCAGTCCGGATGATGATGTTAGTGAAATTAGTTTTCCGGTTATAGTAAAACCAAAAATGGAAGCCGTTTCTTATGGTCTTAAAGTTGTTAATAATAAAAGAGATTTACGTAATGCAGTGAAATTTATCATTTCAGAATTTCAACAGCAGGCTCTTGTAGAACACTTCATCAGAGGAAGAGAGTTCTGTGTTGCTTTGCTTGGCAATGGTAATCCTGAAGTATTTCCCATTGTAGAAATAAATCTTGAGAATGATCCTGATGCAATTCAGACTGTTGAAGATAAAAAACAGAAACCAAGAGAAAAAATATGTCCTGCGGATCTGCCCTCTGAGATAGAATCAGCTATGATTGCAGCCAGTAAAAAAGCCTTTCGGGCTCTGGAATTGAAAGATTTTTCCAGAGTTGATATTCGTATGGATAGTGAAAATAATATATATATCTTAGAAATTAATTCAATGGCAAGTCTCGGTAAAACCGGATCTTATGTTTATGCTGCCTCCAAGGTCGGATATACATATTCTCAATTGGTTAATAAGATGCTGGATGTAGCTGCTGTACGTTATTTTTCTCAACCATCAGTTCAGGATGAGGTAAAAGATGAAAAATCAGCTTTATCAGTACGTATAAGAGGATTTTTAAGGAGCAGACAGACAAAAACAGAGAAGTTGCTGAAGAAAATGACTGATATTAATACCCATACCAGAAATGTAGAAGGGGTAAACAGATGCGGTAATATAATATGGGAAGAGCTGAGTAAACTGGGTTTCAGTCAGCAGGTTATCCCCCAAATTCAAATAGGGAATATGCTTTTTTTTACTAACACTATTAAGAAAAATTATGATGCACTTGTTCTGATACATCTTGACTCTTCTGTCAGTTTCAGAAAACAGCAGAATTATCAAGTGGATAAAAATAGAATTTACGGAACAGATGTATGGGAAAGTAAGGGGGGGTTGGCTGTTTTAATATCAGCCCTGCAGGCTTTGCGATTTGTAAGAAAATTACATAGAACAAGAATCGGAATTTTGCTTACTACTGACAATAAAGCAGGTGGGAGGGTAGCAAGAGAACATATTCTGAATATATCCAGAAAAGCCAGAGTAATCATTGGATTAAAGGGGGGAGGAATAAAAGGAACAGCCATTACTTCCCGTTCCGGAGCAGCACAGTATTCCTGTCAGATGAATTTTGAGAAAGGCAGTGAAGCAGAAGAAGTAGCTCAAGCCATAGAAAAATTCACCAGGATTCTTACCAGATGGACTAAATTTACCGATGCTGCTACAGGTGTGGTTGTGTCTCCCAGTAAAGTTGAAATTGATACGAATATTTCAGAGGTGGTTGCTCACGGTGAGGTAATGCTCAGTGTCCGTTTTAACACTCTGGAAATGGGAGAAGAAGTTGATGAGAAGATTCGCAATGTTATTAAAAAAAGTCATTCAGGGAATTTTCGAGTGCAAATCGAAGGTGGTATACGACGCCCACCACTCTTAAAAACGGAAAAAAGAGAGAAATACTGGGCACGGATAAAAGCTATAGCTGATAAAATTGACATCAGACTGCTGGAAGAACATCGCTGGAGTTCCTCAGATGTATGTTTTATTCAGGATGATAAACCAGTGATTGACGGTATAGGTCCGGTGGGAGCTAAACATCGGGAGCAAAGTGGCTATATATTGAGGCACAGCCTTTTGGAACGGGCAACGCTTCTGGCCCTTATTCTTAATGATTTGAGTAAGGAGAAATAAAGTGGATTTTGAAACAATAGAATCAAATTTTATCCCCTCAGAAGATGGTAAAACTGCAATGGGCGAAAACGGAGCAGTTGCAACAGCTTTTCCGGAAGCAACAGAAGCGGGAATAGAAATATTGAAGAAAAGAGGCAACAGTGTTGATGCAGCCTGTGCAGCAGCTCTAACTTTAAGTGTATGTGAACCCCAGGCCAGCGGTCTGGGCGGTCAGACAATGCTGCTTATAAGTAAAGGTGGCAAGGTTATAGCTGTAGATGGCAGTTCCAGAGCTCCTTCTCTGAGTCATGTCGGAGCGGTGTATAAAAGAGACAGAGCCAGCGGTTACAGAGCTACTACAGTACCGAGTACACTGGCAACTCTTGGATATGTACAAAGAGAATATGGTAATTTAAAGTGGCGGCAAATCGTGGAACCAGCCTTGAGGATAGCCACTGAAGGCTACAGAATAACTGAATTACAACACAGACTCCAGCAAAGAGAAATTGAGAAATTCCGAAAGATTGAATCACAGTCAGGATTATATTATTTTTATAATGAGGGGAAGCCATATAATGTTGGGGACACCTTTAAACAATTGGATTTAACGGCACTTTTAAAAAGAATTGCAGAGAAGGGAGCGGAGGAGTTTTATATCGGAACTACTGCGCAGCGAATTGATGCTGATATGAGAGAAAACGGCGGACTGCTGCGGGCAGATGATCTGGCACTCATCCCCTGGCCTATAGAAAGGAAACCGTTGCGGGGAATATTCCGTGATTTTACTGTATATACTATGCCGCCTCCAGGTTCGGGTCGCAGTCTTCTTTTTTGTTTAGCTCTCCTTGACAGGCTATCACCAGAAGATCTACAACAGGATAGTTCAGAAATAGGGGTACTGCTTGCAGAAATTTTCAGAAATGTTCTTCTGGAGCGTTCGGACAGACCATTTGATGCTAATTTTTATCCACAGGTTAATGAAAAAGAGATGCTGAGCAGATCATTCACAAGAAAGACAATAAAAAAAATTCTTTCAACTGCAGCCCCTACCTTACCTATCAGAGAGACCGAGGATGAACATGCTGGAGAAACAACACATCTTTCAGTGATGGACAGTAATGGTATGGCGGTGAGCCTGACACAGTCTATAGAGCGGGTATATGGGAGTAAAGCCGCAGCTCAGGGACTGGGATTCCTATACAATAATTATATGATGGATTTTGAATACAAAATAATTCCGCATCCGTATTATCTGCGTCCCAATGCAGTACCCTGGGCAACAGTGGCTCCCAGTATTCTTTTCCATGATAAAGACGTATGGATGGCTCTTGGAAGTCCCGGCAGTGAGCGTATAATATCAACCCTGGCTCAATTTCTTATACATGTTATTGATGAAGGTATGTCTCTTGGTGAAGCTATGCGTTTGCCCAGATTACACTGTTCCCTGGGGGGAAGAGTGAGCATGGAAGCAGAACGTTTTTCGAAAGAGTTTACTTTTTCTCTGAAAGATAAAGGATATCGGATAAAAGAAAGAGAACCATATTCTTTTTTTCTGGGTGCAGTGCATGCAGTTATGAAATGTCGGAACAGAAAGGAATTTCAGGCAGTGGCAGAAGTGAGAAGAGACGGTACAGCTGCAGGGTTTTAAAAGAGGATACGATACAAGACATTCACAGGAGGAAAAGTGAAAAAACTTCCTCTATTAATTACTGTTGTCCACGGTGGTGAAAAAATTCCTGCTGAATTAAAGAAGTATAATAATCTTTCATATTCAGATATTCTGGAGGATATTGACACCTTTTCAAGAGATGTTTATGATTTATCTGAAGAAGTACAGCATTATTTGGATACAGACATTGCCCGTCCCTATATTGATTTGAACAGAGCAGTTGATGACTGGCCGCCTGACAATAAAGATGGAGTAATAAAAACTGAAACTGTATTTAAGGTACCTGTATATACAAATGGATTTTTCCCTGATGATGATCTTATAGAGATAATACTGCAGAAATACTATTATCCTTTTTATAATAGGTTATATGAAAAAGAATCTTCCCCTGGTCTGATTGCAGGACTTGACTGTCATACTATGCTGCCTTTATCACCTCCTATCAGTAATTCTCCGAGAGTTAAACGGCCATTGGTTTGTTTAAGCAATGGAGGGGATCATGAAGGTAAACCCCTGTCAATAAACAAAATAACAACCTGTTCAGTTGACTTTATTCAGCAACTTGCAGAAAGTTTTATACATGCATTACAGTGCGGAAAAGAACAGATTGGGATCAATAATCCCTTCCGGGGAGGAAAAGTTATTCAGTCCCGCAGGAAGGGCATCATACCCTGGGTGCAAATTGAATTGAATAGGAAATTATATTTGAACCAACATCAACCATTGAAAAAGGATAAAAACATAATAAAAGAAGTAAATAAATTAATATTGAGTGTTTTTAAAGATTTTGTTTGTAAATTGTATTAGGAAATCATATATGAAACTTTATATTATAATAAGTAGTAAAATAAGCTGATTGTAAAAGAATACTGAACTCTAAAGTGTTGAAAATAAAAATATAAATTTGTAACTTTTAGCAACGCCAGATTTTTTAAAGGAGGGTATTATGAGTCTCTGGGATAAAATAATTGATGGATTGGAACAGGCAATTGAGGTTTCTTCTGAAAAAGGTACAAAATATTCTCATTTAATCAGACTTAAATGGGATTGCAGAACTATTCATAAGAAGATTCACCATCAGATGGAAGAGTTAGGCAGTAAGATATATGAACTTCACCCGAATCCTGAGGAAGAAAAGATTAAGAATGAGACTTCGGAACATATTGAAGAAATTAATCGTTTGGAAGGAGAGCTGAAAAAGAAGGAAGAAGAAATTGAACAGCTTAAGTCCGGCATAGAACAGAAACATATGAGAGGATTAAAAAAAGATCTTGAAATGGGAGACGGAACCATTGAACAGATTGTGGTTGGAGAAAAATCATCTCTGGTTGGGAAAAAATTAGCGGAGATCAAAATTCCCGGATCAGTACTGATTGGTTCAGTAGTACGACAAGAAGAAGTGATTATTCCTGACGGGGAAACAGAAATAAATACAGGAGATCGGCTTACTGTTCTGGGTAAAAAAGATGAAGTAGAAAAGGTTATCAGACAATTGAATAAGAATTAAGATCATGGGAGGAATATATTATGGAAGAGTTGAAAAATAATTCAAATGCCACGAAGACAGGGAAGATGTCTGAAAAGGGAAGTACAAAAAAAGAAAAGAAACAAAAAAAAGATAAAAAAACAAAAGTTGAAGAAAGTGCCAAAAAAGTTGTGAAAAAGTCCAAGAAGATCAGCGCTGATTTCACAGATAAAACCAGGAAGACAGCATCAGAGATTTCAGAATCAACCAAAAAAGCTACATCAGGTTTTACCAATTCAATAAAAAAAGCAGCATCTAAAATTTTTGGTTCTACTAAAAAGGCAGCAAAAAATATTGCCGGAGAGACAAAAAAAGTATCCTCAGATCTGGCTGATAAAACAAAAGAGGCAGCACCTGAAATTGCAGACAAAACCAAGAAGTTTGCCAGTGATTTTGCCGAAAAAGCAGGAGAAACGATAACCCGGGGAAAGCTTCAGACCAGGATTTTTGATTTAAAAAATAAACTGAAAAAGAAATCAGCAGAATTGGGGGGCATTTCTTTTGATTTGCTTCAGAAAAAGAAAACTACTGGTATTTATAAAGATAACAGAGTACAAGAGCTTATTGAAGAAATGAAAACACTTAAAAACCAAATTAAAGAGACAGAAAAGAAGTTAGAAGAGATATAACATAGAACTCAATAAGTAATGATAAGAAAGTAAGTAAAGATAAAAATAGTGCCGGAGGCGGGAATCGAACCCGCATGGAGCTAAGCTCCGCTGGATTTTGAATCCAGTGCGTCTACCAGTTTCACCACCCCGGCATTTACCTATTCTGGAATCTCAATATACGAAATATTATTCTGTTATTCAAATTTTTTAAAATATATTATCTTAATAAAATACATTTTTTCATTTTTATTACAGAGCCGGCTTTGAGTATATAAAAATAAATTCCACTACTTACAGTTTCTCCGACTTTATTGGTCCCGTCCCAAATGGTATTATAGATACCCCTGGATTTTGTTCCTGTTACCAGTGTTTTGATGTGCTGTCCGCTGGAATTAAAAATTGACAATTCGACCTCACTTGTTTTTGGTATGTGGAATTGTATAGTAGTTTCAGGATTAAAAGGATTCGGTATATTTTGACATAAACTAAAATACTTTGGTGTCTTTTCTGAATTATTATTTACACCTGTTATAATTTCTTCCATAACAGCAGTAACACTTTTAGGAGAGGTCATTTTAATACTGTCAGGGTTAGATTTACCAGTTAGTCCGCCATTCCAATTCAGGAAATTAAAGTATTCTGCCGGTTCAATGTGTACAGTGACATAGGTATTTTCATTGCACCATTTTCCAGGTGGTGCAGGGGTCATATTCCCGCCTTGAGGAGGATTTACAGAAGTTGAAAGGTAATATTGAGTGGTAAAATAGGCTTTATATATTTTTTTATTTCCTATGATAATGACTTGTTCTCTGTTCCCGCCGTTGTCCCAATGGTTATAGTAGTATTTTATAACATCATTTTTATGGTATGACTGGGGAGTGCTGATAGTATGACTGGAACCGGAAATCCAGTTAAACTGGTGAGGTGAAATATAGGTGATTCCATCAACAGTGATCGGTATACTATCCGGTTCAGTAGTAATGGTAATGGTTCCCTGTATAATAAAATGAGCGTATATTTTTTTTGGTTGATCAATAATTAAATGTTCGGGATTATCATTTCCGCTCAGATCTCCGCTCCAGTATGAAAACTCATAATCACTGTTAGTTGCAGGAACTGCAGTGACTGTTATTTCTTCATTTTTTTTGATCCATTCACTATTTGTATTAAATTGTATTGTTCCGCCCCAGGCAGGAATTGTTGATGTAGCAACTCTGTATTGTAATTCCCAGTTAGCTGTTTCAGTGACAGGATTATTAATAGTAATGGTGTGAGAAACCTCTTTTCCGCTGTATGCTCCAATTCCGGTTCCTGTCCATCCGGTAAATACATATTGAGAATCACCTTTCATGGTAATTAAGGTCGGGTTTATGGAAAAATTAGCTTCAGTTTCGTCGTCATACCATCCTTCACCCTGGGTTGTACCATGTCCGTTATTTTCTATAGTTAAATAGTACTGTGGCTGCCAGGTTGCTGTCACTGTTTTAGGAAAATCCATTATTACAGTATCTGTAGGAGTTGTATTGTCTGTAATATCACCTGTCCAGCTGAGAAAAGAGAAACGTATTTTATTAGATTTATAATAATATTCATTAACTGAAAAAACAGCAACGGAATCCATGTTATACCATCCTTCACCTTCAGGACTATCATATGATGATTTTACTGTCAGAAAGTATTGGGTGAAAAAATGAGCAGTAATTGAGGTGTCTGTGAGAGGTACAGTAAACAACTGATCATTTTCTTCCTGATTACTCCAGGTATTAAATTTATAACGGGTTTTATTATCCAGATATTGAATAGTATCTGCATTAAGATCATGTTCAGAGTTCTCTAGCCAGATAAAGGTATAGGGTCCGGTATAAGATCTATCATCTGCAGTGAATTTAAGTCCGGGAGGTTCAGTGGCAACAGTAACCAGAATTTCTTTTTTAAAATGTGCAGTAATACTCTTGGGATTTGATATTTTTACCATTATAGAATTCTTTTTAGCAGTTGTATCTCCGGACCAGCCGGTGAATTGATATCCTTCTGCTGCTGAAGCATTCAGTTGCACTACACTATCTTCTTCGCACCAGCTTCCCGGTGGAGAAGGAGTAATAGTACCACCTTCTTCCGGCTGTTCAGAAAGACTCAGATAATGCTGGATTATCCAGTGAGCAGTAATGGTTTTGGCATTATCCATGATCACAGCACCGGTAGTTTCAGTTCCGGAATAATCTCCATCCCAGTGGTCAAAAATATATTTGGTTAAATCTTTTTCAACAACTGAAGCCACAGAGAAACTGGCAGATGTATTTTCATCGTACCATCCTTCTCCCAGAGGATCCCCATAAAGTGAACTGATGTGAAGGTAATATTGGGTATCCCAGGATGCAGTTATAGTTTTGGGGGTGTTCATAGTTATCGTACCAGAAGAAGATGAACCGCTGTAATCCCCTCCCCAGCTGTTAAACAGATAGCGGGTAGTACCATTGATATCCGGAGTGGTGACTGAAAAAGAGGCATCTTGATTTTCATCATACCACCCTTCTCCCTGGGGGGCTCCGTGCGGCGTATCAAGAGTTAAATGATACTGTTTTTTGAAATTTATAGTCAGATTTTCGTTTGTGGCCGGGACTGTATATTCACGTGCGATTTCAGCTTCATCGCTCCAGGAAGAAAACACATAACGTATCCCCGGACCGGAAGGTTGGGGAGATGCTGCCTGTAATGTATGGGTGATTTTTTCAGTCCAGGTAAAAGTATGAGGAGCTGTATATAAGGAATCGTCAGCATAAAACTTCAATCCCGGTGGTTCAGTATTGACAGTAATCTGTACCTTTTTACCAAAGTTGGCATAAACAGTTTTTGGTTCATTCATTGTAATGGTGGCAGGGTTATCGCTTTCTGATAAATCACCAGACCACCATATAAAATCATAACCACTATATGCAGTAGCTTTTACAGTTTTATCAATCCCGGCATCAACCCATTGTCCGGGCGGAGAAGGAGTGATGGTGCCTCTCCCTACAGGGATTGTACCAGTAGTAAGAAAATATTGCGTAGACCAGACAGCTGTCACTGTTTTACTGGTATCCATAGTGGTTGCACCGTTAGTAGATGTTCCCGTATAATCCCCAAACCATTCCTGAAAAATATATTTAATAGAGTCATTAACCTCTGGTGAGGTTATGGAAAAATGAGCAGTGGTGCCTTTATTATACCAGGCTTCCCCTTGTGGATTACCATGAGGAGAGATAACATTCAGATAGTGCTGAACAGACCAGTGAGCATTGATGGTTTTAGGACCGTCCATGATTATTGAGCCTGCCGGTTCTGTTTCATAAGTATCCCCAGACCAGTTTTGAAATATATATTTTGTATTTCCATTTAATACAGGTGTAGTTACTGAATAATCAGCAGTCGTATTTTCATCATACCAGTTTGTACCCTGGGGGTTCCCTCGTTTTGAATTTACATTAAGATAATATTGTTTGGTCATATATCCTGTTAAGGTATCAGGTGTAGTTACAGTATACGTATGAGAGCGGTTTTCTTCATTACTCCAGGAATCAAAAACAAATCTGCTTTCCGGAGTTTGGTTTTGAGGAGTAGGAATTGAAATCTGGTGCTCGGAATTTTTAAACCATTGAAAACTGTGAGGAGTGGAGTAGGGTACACCGTCAACCACAACTTCCTGTCCTTCAGGCTCAGTGGTAATGATGATTTCATATTTGGGGAAATTGGCATAACTTCCCGGTGAATAATAATTCCAGTTTTGTTTCAGACGTCTATAGAGAGGGTCTTCCCATTTACTGACTTCCGGATATTTATTGGGTTTATTGTTATAGAAAATTTTAATTTTTGGACTCGCTCCGGAAATATCACAGCTGATCAGTTCTTCTCTGCTGTCACCTGCCACATCTGCAACATAGATTAATTTGGACTGGATAGACGGATCTCTGGTCAGTGTGGTCCAGACAGAATCTCCGGTAACAGCATCAAATATTCCAACATTTTCTGCGTTCTGTCGTGACTGCCCTGTAATATAATTCTTTCCATCTCCAGCCCAGTCAATAGTCCATATCAATTCCAGTCCGTTTGCATTACCGCCGTTTTGTTCAGAATTGAAGCCTTGAGGCAATGTATTTTCAGTTCCATAATGAGAGAACAGATTTCCATAGGTATCATATATCCAGGGATGCTGGCCTGTTCCATGTCGATGTTTTTCATCATAATCGAACCGGGAACGATTCCATATTTCAAAATGAGGTTTATCCATATCAAATTCGCCAACTGCAATATTTTGGGGTTCTTTGCGGTAGCCTCTGAATATACCTGCTTCTGTACGGAATATAATTTTATTTCCTGAAAACATAACAGTATTCCATTGATTGCTCACATTACTGTCCCGAACCTGATCTTCCTCACAGATAACCCATTCCAGACCAGGTAGATCCCTCCGGAAATTTCCTACAGCAATAGCATCAATATGATCAATATATTCCTTTGAAGCAGCATTAATCCATTGTCTCCAGATATTATAGTATCCTGGATCCCTGACTTCACCGTTTTCTTCTACTATAGTAGCTCCAACTACTTCATCCCGTCCATCCATATCGATATCTGCACATATAAAGGAATTATGTGCACAGCCGAAATACCCTTCATAAGTTGAACCATAGGAAGGATGAGCTGCATTGCGAATATCATCGTCCTGTTCAACTCTCCATATTTCTTCAAAAGATTCTAAATTATAGGCTATAAGAGTACGGTTAATATAATATTCCTGAAAACCTTCCGGATGTCTGTCAATGGTTTGAACAATAGCATCATGATCTCCGTTTCCGCGAAGATTAACCACAGCAATATGTCCCAGTATTTGAGTAGGACTATTAGTAACAGAAATTGTATTTTCCAGAACACCGTTATTAGCGTTAAATATATATATTTTGGATGTATCAATAGCAACAATTTCCACTGTACCATCATTGTCGATATCTGCAGCACCGTGTTTAGTGCCGTGATTGTTAATGCCTATACCGGGATAGGCAAGTGGCACACTCCACATGAAATTACCATAATGATCATAAGCATAGAGAGTGGTTTTAGAACGGAAGGTATAATCAAGGAGACCATCACCGTTCAGATCTGCAGTAAAAAAGGATTCTCCATATACTGTATCCGGGATTGTAAACTGAAAAGGATTGGTTGCATATTCAGGAAATTCTGCTGAAATTGAAGTGATGTTAATCCCTGTAAGGATTATTAAGAATAAGAAGATTGTTTTTGTACTATTCATCGGGTATTACCCCCTGAAATCTGATTATTTTATAAACAGTAATTTTTTAATTTTGATCTGCGTGTCATTTTTCAGGATATAATAGTATATTCCGCTGCTTACCATGTATCCTGAATCATCTCTGCCGTTCCAGATAGTCTGGTAAGTACCGGCTTTTTGATATGAATCAACCAATATCCTGATGGTTTGACCTTTGGTATTACATATTTCAAGTTTAATATGTCCGGAGGCAGGGATTTGATACTCTATGGTTGTTTCCGGATTAAATGGATTCGGATAATTTTGTCCCAGCTTAAATTCATTGGGAAAGTCAGTATTTTCACTTATGTCTGTAGTTTTATGAAAATGAGCAATGACACTTTTCGCTTTATCCATAATTGTTGCTACCGGGTTGTTTGTGGTGTTAATACTGCCTGACCATTGTGAAAAGGCATACCCTTCCTCAGGTGTTGCATTAATAGTAATTGTTACTCCTTTGTTAAACCAGCTGCCCGGGACAGAGGGAGAAATGCTGCCTCCGTCTGATGGATTTGTCTGAGTATGCAGAAAATATTGAGTGTTGAATACAGCTTTGTACATATTTCTATCTCCTACACTGATCGTACGGGTTGTATCACCCTGATCAGTCCAGTGTTGAAAAAGGTATTGCACATCATTATTTGGTTTATATTTGCCCGGCACACTGATTGAATGAGTTGTCCCGTATGACCAGTTAAAATATTTTGGTGATACATAGTTTATTCCATCAACGGTGATGGGAAGTCCTGAAGGTTCTGTGGCTATGAGGGTTTTCTCGGTAGTGTTGAAATTTGCTGTAATATTTTCTGGTTTGTCGACATAGAATGTATCAGGATTATCAGTGCTGATCAGATCCCCTGACCAGGATGCAAATATATAATTGTTAGCTGTATCAGGAACAGCAGTTACAGTTGTATAGGTATTTTCTTTATGCCAGTTTCCCTGGGGTGAGAATTTGACTGTTCCGCCCCATTCCGGATTGACAGATGTCTTGATGTAATACTCTTTATGCCAGACAGCAGTTTCAATTATAGGATTTTTTACGATAATTGAAGGGGTAAGCAAGTTACCGCTGTACGAGTTCTCCCCGATTCCTACCCATTTTGAAAAACCATAGCGCTGAGTGCTGTCAATATTAACCGGAGTGCTGACACGTATAGCTGCAGTTGTATTTTCAGTATACCACCCCTGACCATAGGTTGTTCCCCAGGGAGAAATTACATCAACATAGTACTGCTCTTTCCAGCTGGCAGTGATCGTTTTAGGTTTGTTCATAGTTATAGATACAAGAGTGTCAGTCCCTGCATAATCTCCTTTCCATTGATAAAAAGTTTTCCGTGTTTGATCATTCGGGTCTGAGTCAATATATTTATTAACAGATATCTGGGCTGTGGTCTCTTTTTCATACCATCCCTCTCCTTCCGGGGTGCCATAGGGTGAATGCAGTGTGAGATGGTAATAGGTTGTGAAATGAGCAGTCAGAGTATCTTGATTTTCCGGGACTTTATAAGTATGTTCCTGTGGTTTTCCATCACTCCATGAACTGAATTCATAATGATGAAAATCATCGGGATTCTGGGGAGAATTCACAGAAACTGTATGCGCGGTCTGTGCTGTCCACATAAATGTATGTGGAGCTGTATATTCAACATCATCAGCGGTAAATTTTAAATTAGTCGGTTTTGTGTCTATAGTTATTCCTTTTGTTAAACCAAAGACTGCTTTAATATTTTTGGGTTTATCCATAATAATACTTGTCGGATTCATATCATGTTCAATATTACCTGACCAATGAGAAAAAAGGTATTCATTTTTTGGTGAGGCACTTATTTCAATGCTAGCATTTTCATTGAACCAGTTTCCGGGAGAGGCAGGTTTAATGGTTCCGCTGTTTTCTGGTTCTACAGAGGTTGACAAATAGTATTTCGTGTTCCATTCTGCTTTTTCAATAATGGGATTATTTAAGATCACAGTAGCGGTGTAATTAGTTCCCGTATAAGAACCACCCCCAGTTCCTCTCCACTTTATAAAAACATGTTTTATCGTATCTCCTATAGTCTGAATAATTGGTGATATTGAAAATGTTACTTCTGAACCTTCAGGATACCATCCTTGCCCTGAAGTAGTGCCATAATCCGATAATAATTCAATGAAGTATTCAGTGTCCCATACAGCAGTTATGGTTTTTGGTTTGTTCAGGATTACAGAATCTGAGTTAGAATATCCTTCAAAATCTCCGGTCCATTTATTGAATGTTTTTTTGGTAAAACCCTGTTTATCAATTTCATCAACAGAAAATCCAACTTTTGTATCTTTATTGTACCACCCTTCTCCTTCTGGATTTCCAAAATCTGAATCGATAGTTAAATAATATTGTATATCATAATGTGCCGTTATAGTAGTATTATTCTCAGGGACTGTAATAGTATGTTCCCTTGTTCCTCCATCACTCCATTCATGATATTTATATCTTACTCCGGTATCAGCAGCATATAATGAATCCGCAGTAATGATATGGGTTGAATTTTGTGCCCAGGAGAAGGTATGGGGAGCAGTATAATTTTTTCCATCTGCAGTAAAGGGAAGACCGGCAGGTTGAGTGTCTATTGTCACTTCAATTAAGGGAGAGAATTGTGCTGTTACAGTCATTGGGGCGGTTACAGCTTTTATGGTTGGATTTTCAGTTCCTAAAATATCTCCAGTCCAAAAGAGAAATTTATAGGAGTTTGCCGGTACAGCGGATATTTCAGCTTCTGAGTTTGCAGTATACCACTTGCCGGGAGGAGCCGGAGTAATATTACCTCCATTATGAGGATTAACATCAGTAGAAAGAAGATATTGTAAAGTCCACTCCACTTTTTCAATAATTGGATTGTTCATTACAACAGAATGGGAAGTAGCTTTTCCTGTATAAGAGCCGGGGCCGGTTCCTTCCCAGTTGGAGAAAACATACCGAATGGCTTCCCCTTCCATGACAGTTGTTTTTGTTATTGAAAAAGGAGCAGTCTGTCCCTTATCATACCATCCCTCTCCAGTAACCTTACCATGCCCGGAATTTTTTACAGTCAGATAATACTGAGTTTCCCAGCTGGCATGAACAGTTTTAGGACTGCTCATTACAATTGAATTAGAAGGTGAAGTTGAAGAATAATCTCCACTCCATTTGGTAAAGATATATCTTGTTGCTCCCTGAAGATCCGGGTCAGTAACTGAAAAATCTGCATTTGTATTTGCATCATACCAGCCTGTTCCTTCAGGATACCCGTGTTCTGAATCTACGGTAAGATGATACTGTTTTTTTAAGGAACATGTGAGTATTTCATCTTCATCAGATACTGTATAATTTTGGATTTTTGTTCCGCCGTTATCCCAGGAATGAAAAGTATATCTGGTATCTTTTACTGTGTAAACGGGTGATTTTACTGAAATAGAATGAATAGTTTTTTCTACCCATTCGAATGTCTGAGGAGCGGTATATTCTGTACCGTCGACTACAATGATCTGTTGCGATGGGTTTGTTTTAATAGTCACATTAACAATCTTTAGAAAATTTGCAGTAACATTTACCGGATTAGTCATCTTCACAGTTGTTGGATTTTCACTTACTCCTATATCACCAGACCATTCTGAGAATATATAATCAGTTGCCGGAGAAGCTGATAACTGGATTTGCTGATTTTTATCAATCCATTGACCCGGGGGCGAAGGTGTAGTACTTCCACCCTGATTTGGATTTTTTTGTATGGTTAAATAATATTGGGTGTCCCATTCAGCCTTGATTATTTTGGATGTATCCATCAATATGGATGTATTTGAAGAGAAACCCGAATAATCTCCGGTCCAGTTTGTAAAAATATATTTGGTTTGTCCCTTAATATCAGGAGTGGTCACAGAGAATCCGGCATGTGAATTTTTACTATACCACCCTTCTCCCTGTGGATTTCCATATGCTGAATTTACGGTAAGATAGTGTTGGGTATCCCAGTTTACAGTAAAATATTTGGGAGAATCCATGTTTACAATCAAGGAAGTATCTGTACTGTATTGATCACCTGACCAGTGATTGAACAAATATCGTGTATTTTTTTTGACCTCCTTGGATTGTATGGAGATAATAGCATTTTCATGTTTATAATACCATCCATCTCCCTGAGGATTTCCGTGATTGCTTTCTATCTGCAAATAGAAAATTTCATAGAAGAACGCTGTTATAGTTGTGTCTACATTTTTGACTTGATATTTAAAATCCTTTTTTTCGCCATTACTCCAATGTGTAAAATATCCGCCGGTATTATCTTCCAGATGCTGTAATGAATCCAGTGATATATTATGCACAGAATATATTTCCCAGTCAAAGGTATGAGGTGTGGTATATTCAACACTGTCTGCATAGAATTTAAATCCTGAAGGGTCAGATGCTATAGTAACTTGAAATGTTGGTCGTTTCATAACAGTTAATCCGCCGTCATCAGAAGGATTATACGTTAAAATCACTTCATCAGCGCCTGTCCCTCCTTCATTATCATAAAAATGTATAACCAATACTTCATCAGCATCCCATGAAGACGGGAAAGAGCTGCATTGTATCACCCATATGCCAGAATCAGGATAGTAATCGCATCCGGGTGAATTTTCTGTCAGTTTTTCATTACTGCGTGAGGATATATAAGCTTCAAAAGTTATTTCTTGTGGAATAGTCTGATCCGAATATTCAAGATTTCCATAAACTAAATGAGGTGTCTGAGATAAAATCTGCACAGGATTTAATATGTATAATAATCCGAAAAGTATAACAATATATTGTATATATTTTTTCATATTTACTCCGTGATCCTACCGGACTAATAAGACTTTTATAGTTTTAGAGAATTTTTCGGTTTTCATATTAATAAAGTATATACCACTGCCCAGTCTATTATTTTTATTATCTGTTCCATCCCATCTTAATGAATGATACCCTGATTTTACTTCCTTATTAATTAATACCCTAATTTCTTGTCCTTTAATATTATATATAACAACCTTAATTTCAGAAGATTCAGGAATTTCATACTGAATTAATGTTTCCTGATTAAAAGGATTGGGATGATTCTGTTTAATGTCAAAATATTCTGGTATATTATTTGAGTTAGGATTTGATGTACGCTTTGCTTTATCCGACGATTCACTGGTAAGGATAATTTGAACAGAGTCTACTATGTTCCCAGCATTATTTTTAAATTCTACACATAAGGTATCTCCTGTCTTCCAGCCAAATGGTAAATTACCAATTTGTGCCACCCAGTAAGAATTTTGTACAGTACAATTTGGAAATTCCTGATTAATAATTTCTTGTGGATTTGCATTAATAAAAGCATCGAATTGGGTAATTTTATTTTTATTATCTGTATTACCTGCTCTGGAATCAAACTCACCCCATACGATATGCGGTATTCTTTTTCTTTTAAATAAGATTTTTTCATCTGATAATTTTTTCATTATTTTTGGGCTTCCCCCGCCCGGCCAGATAATATCAGCTGTCATATTAACTAAATAGGGGTAACCGGCTCTTATATTGAAATCAGTAAAAGGTAAATCTGCAATATATTGTTTATAGTATTGCTTTTTTGAATGCCATACAGCAATACTATTACAATGAGGTATTTCTGATAACAATTGTGATGCTTTGGTTAAATTACTTTTATTCAGCGGAAGCATTATTTCGTTGAAGTCAGTACCCGGAGTTGTAATAAGAGTATAAGTCGTATCCACAGGGGTGCCAATCAAACTAAAATATGAATCTTTTGTAATGTTTACATGATACGGGTATCCCATATTTATATTAAAATTATTAATATTTAATCCTTTCACATATTGAATATAGGTTTGATTGACTGCATCCCATTTAGCTATTGAATTGCTGTAAGGTATCATATTACAGAGATCTTCCGCATTTGATATATTATCAATTTTAAACGGTATTGCAATAGAATTAAAATTTGTAGAATTTGTCGTATACAGTGGATATCTGTATTCCCCCATTATAGAAGAAGGTTGACTTTCAGTCCCGCTGGCAGATGTAACTTTATAAAAAATACTTGAGGAAGATATATAACTTAACGTATCAGTAAAATTTACAATATTTTCAGATTTAATATTCATTATTCCGCTTCCAACTCTATTCGAACCGTTTATTGTATCTGGAATAAATTCAGGTATAGTATCCCGGTATACATTATAAAAACTTGCACCCTCAATTGAAGAAAACTTCATATCAAAATAATTATTTGTTTTATTAATTGATATTGGTGTGGGAGGCAAAGGTTTTATACTTCCAATTTCTTTATACGACCACTTATTGAAATTATATTCTATTTTCCTGCCATGCCTTTGTACTGTTATTACCCCATTGTTCCAGGATATTATATTTTCTCCAATATTGGTTTCTGTATGAATCCTTTTATCAGGAGCATATTGTATTTGTTTTCCGTTAAATTTTGTCTGATCACCACTGTTCATAAGTGTATCACCGTGACTATTAATAAACTGAGCATTGTATCCCGGTATTATCTGGGCATTATTTAATACAGCATTTTTAAATTCTTCATAGGTGTCGTAATCAATATCAATAGTACATACTTCAATTGCGGATGCTTGATTAGTCATTTGTAAAGCTACCGCTACTCGATCCTCTTTAAAAAATCGCCAGTCAGATATTGTTTCGTCAACATCAAATACATTTCCAAGCCCGCCAAAATGAAGATAAGGATCATTAACTTTCACTAATAAATAATTTTTATATTGATATCCTCCGCTGCCCAACACAAGTCCTAATCCCTGATCTTCATACTCCGGTAATGATTCACTATCATTAATCCAGATTTTTATACTCCCTACAGGGATTAAATGATGAGGATAGTTTATCTCTTCATTATTAGAAGCAATATTCAGCTGCCAGCCTCTATTCAGACTATAATCTGTTCCACCCATATTATAGTATTTAGTAACATACGTCCATTTACTTTGATTGTTATTTAATCCTCCTGCACCGTTAGATTCAATATTCAGATGCCAATAATTGTCCGGTTCATCTTTTAGAATTCCAATATCTTCTATTACTCCCGGCAGTTGATAGCTGCTTACATAAGCATCATATAAGCTTCCGAGAACCGAACCATCGGGATTAGGTCCCTTTCTCCAGTAAATCCACTGATAGATATTAGGCTGTCCTGCCATGACACTGTAAGGGTAATTCCTCCCCAGCCAGCCTCCGTGTAAACCTGCACTAAAATCCATGGTTGAATCAAGCAATATGAGATCTAATATCATTTTTGCTCTTTTTTTTATTTCCTCATTGATTGAAAAATCATAAATTGTATATAAGCAAACAACCATAGCCATTGTGTAATAACCATCAAGTTCATAATTACCCTTGAATGCCAACTGGTAGAATCTCCAGAACAGCCAGTCTCTGCTGATGTTATATGAATTATAATAATTTTCTGGTATATAGTATCTGCCTTCCCAACTAAATTCAGGTAATCCGGCAGGATAATAAACATTGATATTTTTGTGATGTTGAGAATATAAATATCTCAAGGTATAGTCGTACAATCTATTATTAAAATTGTATTTATTAAAAGATGATTTTTTAATAAACTTGAGAAATTTATTTTCAAGAAAAATACTGTCCGATTCTGATATCATATGATGATATTGAAACAGAATTCTATATAAAAGAACACATGTCAGATCCCAGTTTGTTCTCCACCTCCAAAGATAAGGTTCTCCTGGTTCGCCTACTGTACCCCAAAATTGTATAATATCATGAATCTGTTGAGCTTTGGTTGTATCATTATTTTCTAGCCAGGCCCAAATACTTTGCCCTCCGTGTAAATAACCTTCACCATTTTTTCTTAGATACTCATCAGCGTTTAGTTTTAAAATAGAATTTTTTATCTGGGCATAGTTATTGTTAATGAATACAATAAGGAAAAACAGAATAATTGTTCTCGTTATTATTTTTAAAATATAATTTTTCATATTTTTAAAGTTTAAATAAAAATTTAATATTTTTCCACTTATTGATTTTCAGTCACTCTGTATTTATTTTTACCAGTATCATATTACTGATATTAATTATTAAGATTACTATTGATTACCAATTTTTTTTATGTAATTATTTAAAATTAATAAATTCAGTAACTTATTTTTATAATTCATAATTATTTTAAATTTTATCAATCCATAATAAATATCCTGATAATACATAGAATTTTGTATTAAATTTTTTATGCAATAATTGAGCCATTATATAAATTTTTAATTTTACTTGACTATTAAAAAAATTATCAAGAAATTATTAATAGTTATAATATAAGGATTTTAATAAATTTATATGAAGGGTGTGTTTTGGTTATAGGTGTTACAGGTGGTATTGGTTCTGGTAAATCTTTATTCACCAGAGAACTGGGAAAATTAGGAGCATATACTATTGATGCTGATAACATTGCACGGAGATTAATTGATCAAAATAAAGCTCTACGCAGGCAGATTAAAAAGAATTTTAGCCCTGAGATATTTGATAAAAAAGATAATTTACAGCGGCGAAAATTTGGAAAACTGGTGTTTGCTCATTCAGAATTATTAAAACAATTAAATTCAATTATTCATGATCCGCTGCTTGGTGAGATAAAAGCATGTATTAAAAGTGTTCAAGATAAGTATAACAATTGCATTATTGTAGTAGATATGGCTGTTATCTTTGAAGCAGAAGCTGAATCAATGTTCGATTACATTGTTACTGTTGATGCTCCTTTGGGTATGAGGATCAAAAGGCTGGAAAAGGACAGGGGATGGACTAAGAAGGAGATCAAGGATCGGATCAATTCTCAAATAAATGCTGAGGAGAAGATTAAAAAAAGTGATTTTGTTATTAAAAATAATGGCTCAGTTAAAGATCTGAAATTAAAAGCTTCTAAGTTTTACAGTTTTATTTACTCATTATTTATAAAAGAGAATAATAATTAGCTAATGTATAATGTGTTAATTCAATTATCTTATTTAATCCACTTAATACAGACGATATATAATGGTGAAAATTGTACACTTTTTAAAGAGGAATGGGGGATTTATGGTCTTTATGAGCAATACAACACTTTGTTGAATATTTTATAAGTCTAATAAAATTAACTATTTGATAAAATATTATTTTTTTGGTCTGATTGTTGCTATATTTTAGTACGAATAAATTGAGATGAATAATCTCAATTATTCCTTTCCTCATTTCCTCCTTTTTTTTTATAGCCGTTGTCTTAATTAAGACAACGGCTAGCCTCTAATTTTTATTATCATTATACTTGATTTTAAAATCATAATTTTGTACTTTCAGTTATATTTATTATAATATAATTCAGAAAGGACACATCATGAAAATTTTGCATTACGATGCAATCGCTCCCACAAAGGTTGAGGATAAGGATGCTGAAGGGGTAACTATCCGGTGGTTGATCTCAAAAGAAGATGGAGCTGATAATTTTGCTATGCGTTTTTTTGAAATAGAACCCGGAGGTAAAACCCCTCTTCACAATCATGAACATGAACACGAAGTGTATATCATCGAAGGAGAAGGCGTTGTATGGAAGCAGGGTAATGAAATACCAATAAAGCCCGGAATGGCTGTTTTTGTCCCGCCTCAAGAAAAACATTGCTTTATTAACAATAGTCAGGCAACATTAAAGTTTATCTGCTTAATACCCAATATTAATTAATTTTTTAAATATGGAGTATACTTATGAAAAGATTATGCCGGATATGTATAGTTTTTATTTATATGGTGATATATAGCAGCTGTTTTTCATTAAGTCCGGCTGATGAGGTTATTACAAGTCCTGAGAAGTTTTTTGATTTCAGGCCCGGAACAGACAGACATTTGATTGATTATGAAGAACTTATCAGTTATTTTAATTATCTTGCTCAGAATTCTGCACGTTTAAAGCTTGTTGATATCGGAAAGTCCCCTCTGGGTAAAACAATGTACATTGCTTTTATTTCTTCAGAAACGAATATACAGAATCTGGAAGAATTAAAAGAGATCAATAAGCGATTAGCTCTTGATTCTAATATCCCCGACAAAGAAAGAGAAGCACTTATAGAAAAGGGAAAAGTATTTTTTCTGGCCACTTTATCTATGCATTCAGGTGAAGTCGGACCTTCACAGTCTGCTCCTTTAATTGCATATGAATGGATTAGCACCCATGATCCTGAGAAAATTACACTGCTTGATAATGTTGTATATATGATGGTACCCTGTCATAATCCGGATGGAATGGATATGGTAGTTCATCATTACAGAAAGTATAAGAATACAAAATACGAAGGTTGTTCTATGCCCGGATTATATCATAAATATGTGGGACATGATAATAATCGTGATTTTGTAAGTCTTACACAAAAAGATAATCAAGCAATATCTCGTATATTCAGTACAGAGTGGTATCCTCAGGTTATGGTAGAAAAACATCAAATGGGTTCTACAGGGCCGCGGTATTTTGTTCCGCCTATGCATGATCCGATTGCAGAAAATGTACCTGCAGAAATATGGAACTGGGCAGGCATATTTGGTTCCAATATGATCCAGGAGATGACAAAAGAGGGTTTGTATGGTGTGGTACAGCATTATGCATTTGATGACTACTGGCCAGGTTCCACTGAGACATGTATATGGAAGAATGTTATCGGAATGCTCACTGAGTGTGCAAGTGCACAATATGCTACTCCTATTTATGTTGAACCAAATGAACTGCGGGTAAGAGGAAAAGGTTTGGCTGAGTACAAAAAAAGTATTAATATGCCTGAACCCTGGCCCGGAGGTACCTGGGGATTAAGTGATATTATACAGTATGAAATCGTTTCGACCAGAGCTATTATACAGACAGCATCTATGCATCGTACAGAAATACTAAAAGTGAGAAATGATCTTTGTAAAAAAGAAGTTGAACGCGGCACACAAATCCCTCCGTATTATTATATTCTTCCCTTGGATCAGCATGACAGAAGCGAGATGGTTGCTTTGGTTAATTTATTGATAGAACATGGAGTCAAGGTGCATTCATTGTCGGAAGATAAAATGCTTAAAGACAGATTGTATAAAGAAGATGATATTGTTATCTCCCTGGCTCAGGCATTTCGACCCTTTATTAAAGAGGTAATGGAAAAACAAATTTTTCCGGAAAGACATTATACACCTGGTGGAAAGATGATCAGGCCATATGATATCACCAGCTGGTCACTTCCTCTTCACAGAGGTGTAACTGCATATGAAGTGAAGAGCAGAGATAGACACTTAGAATCTATAATTACCTCGATTGTAGGGAAATTTGTCCTGGAAAAGGAAATACCAGATACTTATGAAGCAGTTGTTTGTAATGTTAATAATAATGAAAGCTTCAAAACTGCATTCAGAGCTGAGCAAAAGGGTTTAGATGTGTACAGAACTGATAATGATATGAAGCTGGAGAATGACATTATACCAAAAGGAAGTTTCGTAATAAAAAAATCTAAAGGTAATAATAAAGTATTGAATGATATTGTCGAGACGTTAAGTGTTCCTCCGATTTATGTTCAAGAGAATATGGATGTACAGCTCCATACATTAGATATTCCCAGAATAGCTTTGGTTGAGAGCTATTTTCATCATATGGATGCTGGCTGGACACGCTACGTTTTCGATAGTTACTCCCTTCCTTATACAGTAATTCGGCCCGGGGATTTTAAGGATACTGATTTTTCCGGAAGATTTGATGTGGTAGTTTTCCCGGATGAGAACAAATCGGTTCTTATGAAGGGTAAAAGTCAATATGGAGATAAAGAGTATTTAAGCAGTTATCCTCCGGAATTTACTGAAGGTATCGGTAAGGAAGGATTGGAAAAATTATTAATATTTTTAGATGATGGCGGATGTATACTGTCCTGGGGCAGGTCCGCTCATTTATTTCTCGGTATTCTTTCAATTAACCAGAAAAAGGATAAAAAAGAGGAGTTTCAGCTTCCTGTCCGGGATATCTCTGCAGAATTAAGCAAAGATGGTCTGCAATGTCCGGGTTCATTACTCAGGTTAATACTGAATAATAATCATCCCTTAACAATGGGGATGGAAAAAGAAGTTAATATTTTTTTTAGAGGCCGGCCTGTTTTTGAGACCTCAATTCCCCAGTGGGATATGGACAGAAGGGTAATAGGCAGATTTCCGGAAAGAGATATTCTGATCAGCGGATACTGTAAAAATGAAACGTTGTTGGCCAATAAAACAGCATTAGTCTGGCTGAAAAAAGGCAAAGGTCAACTTGTTCTATTTGGATTCAACCCTCAATTTCGAGGTTCCACTCAGGGCAGTTTTAAACTTCTTTTTAATGCAGTGCTGTTGCCCGGACTCAAATGAATATGATAAAAATTTATATTCAAAGTTAATAATAAGAGGTATATTATTATGAATTATGTAAAAGAGTTTATACTGGTTTTTTGTATTGTAATCGTATTAGTTGTTGTATCTGGCTGTACTCAGGAATCGATTCATGAAAGTGTATTAACGGTTGATACACATGTTGATACTCCTTTTATGTTTAGACGTGCTGATTGGAATATTGGAGAATACCATAGTCCTGATGTAAACAGAGTTGATTTTCCCCGTATGAAAGAGGGCGGACTGGATGCGATTTTTTTTGCAGTTTATATTGGTCAGGGACCAAGAACTTCTGAGGGCAATGAAAAAGCCAGGCAGCAAGCTTTGCAGCTTTTTGATCAAATCCGGAAAGCTGTTGCAGATCATCCTGAACAGGCAGAATTGGCCCTTACCCCTGCTGATGCGTATGAGATCGAGAAAAAAGGGAAAAGGGCTGTCTATATTGGTGTGGAAAATGGATATCCAATTGGGAAAGATATATCACATATAGAAAAATTTTATGATCTCGGAGCTCGATATATCACTTTATGTCATAGCAGGAATAATGATATTTGTGATTCCTCAACAGATACACCGGAGCATAATGGATTAAGTAAATTTGGAGAAAAAGTTGTTAAAGAAATGAACAGACTGGGGATAATGATAGATGTTTCTCATATTTCTGATGATTCATTTTATGATGTTATTGAAATTTCTCAGGCACCTGTAATTGCTTCACATTCATGTGCACGAGCTGTTTGTAACAGTCCCAGAAATTTTGATGATGATATGCTAAAAAAATTAGCAGAAAATAATGGAGTAATTCAGGTGTGCATGGTTCCAGATTTTGTGAAGGAAATGGAGTCTAACCCACTGCGAAGAGAAGCTATAAATAAATTAAGAGAGAAGTATAGTAATTTTTCTGAATTATCCAAAGAAGTACGGGAAAAAGCTCGCCAGGAATGGAGCAAAATTAATAAGGAATATCCGCCCAATCTTCCTACCATAGATGATTTTGTTGATCATATAGATCATATTGTAAAGGTTATAGGTGCTGATCATGTAGGTATTGGAAGTGATTTTGATGGCGGTGGACAATTGAAAGATTGTCAGGATGTGAGTGATTATGGTAAAATCACTCAGAAACTTCTTGAACGAAATTATTCTAAAAAAGAGATTGAGAAAATATGGGGTGGAAATTTCATGCGGGTTTTCAGGGATGTAATAGCTGTCTCTGAACAAATTAAAGATTAATAAAATATTCTTAACTAAGATAAAATCATCTTAGTTTATGAGTGGTGTATTACAAACCAACTTATTTAATTTCGTGCTAAGTCATGCAATTTGAAAAGATTATATAAGTTCTTTAAAAATAATTAAATAGGTTAATTATTCGGTTTCCGTAATAATTCAGGCATGAAAATTGCTTGATTAGGATTTGATAAAAAATAGATATTTGATTTTTCTAATGAATGTAATGCTTATGTTTATCAATAAAATTAGGTCAAATAAATTACTGATTATATCATTTTTAGTCTTTCTTTTTATGGGGATGAATGCTTATTCAGCAAATATCACCTTAGCTGTATTAGATTTTGAGAATAATAGTATATTCAATGCTGACAACTATGATCCTTTAAAGGCTGGTATTGCTGAAATGATGATCTCTGAATTAAGTACAATTGATTTAATAACTATAGTTGAGCGTAAAAGGTTGCACACAATTCTTGATGAGTTAAAGATGTCTCAATCTGGTTTGACCACTAATCACTCAATAAAAGCCGGAAAACTAGTCGGTGCAGATTATTTAGTTTTTGGCAGTTTTATTGTTACAATGAAAGATAAAGTCCGAATAGATACGAGGGTGGTGGAGGTTGAAACTGGTTTAACTGTAAAAGCCGAAGAAGTTACAGGAAAAACCAAAAAAATTCTGATAATGATTCAAAAGCTGGGCGAGAAGATATTACAAGGTATAGATAAAAAACTGTTAGAAAATGAAAAGACTACCTTTATAAAAGGACAAAAATTAGATATTGATGCAGTAATCTGGTTTTCGAAAGGTGTTGCGTACCGGGATATGAATAAATATGACGAAGCAAAAGAATGTTTTACACAAGCACTGAAGATTGAACCTGAATATAAACAGGCGAAAAACGAATTAAAGCTTTTATATAATATGGAATAATTAGGGAGGTATAAGTGAGGGCATTAAAAATTTCAGTGGTATTGTTCTCCCTTTTATTAATAAGCTGTGCTACTTCAAGGTTTCAAGAGGCTGAACAATTAGTACAAAACAAAGAATACAGACAAGCTCTTCGTGAATATATTACAATGCTGCAACCTCATGTTCGGGATGGGAAAAGATATATTTATTATGATGAAGAGATTTACACCAGAATTGGTTCTTTATTCTGGTATATGGGAAGTTATGAATCAGCATCTAAAATATTAAGATTGGTGTTAAATAAAAGCCCTGATTACGGAAAGGCTCTATTTTATTTAGGGTTGGTTAGCGAGAGTATGGATAATAATGAAAGAGCGCTGGAAATATATAAAAATTATTATAAATTAGATAAAAGTGATTATTATAGATCTGCACTGTTAAGCAGAATGGATTTTATTGTAAAGCAGATTATGACTGTAGAAATTCAGGAGGCAATGAGAAGAGAGGAAAGTATTTCAATAGAAAATATCCCCGAGAAGAGCTTAGCAGTTTTATATTTTTTGAATTTAAGTAACAATCCGGAATGGCAGCCATTACAAAAAGGACTGGCTGACATGATCATCACTGATCTTTCTCAGATTGAGCAATTGAAAGTGGTTGAAAGAATACGATTAAATTACCTTATGGATGAATTACGGATGGGGGTTTCTGGTATAGCTGAAGAAGAAAATTTTACAAGAGTGGGAAAACTGCTCGGCATCAGAAATTTAATAAACGGCTCGTATATGATTACTCCAACTGATGAGGTGATACTTGAGGCCAATGTTTTCAAGCTTTCCACTGATTTAATGCCTCAGACTGCAAGTTATGAAGGCAATCTTGCCGAACTTTTTAGACTGGAAAAAGAACTGGTTTTAAAAATCATTAACTATTTCGGAATCAGATTAACTCCTGAAAAAAGGAGTGAGATTTTTGAAATACCAACTCAGGATATGGAAGCTTTTATAAATTATTGTATGGGTCTTGAAGCTATGGATAAAGGAGATATGGTGAATGCTCAGAAATATTTTCAAAAGGCTTTATATATCGATAAAAATTTTCAGGAGGCAAAAGATAAGTTGATATCACCTCGTATCTGGGAAGCAACTCACAGTGAAAACAGAATAAGAGTTGCTAGTGAGGTTGATAATTATGCAGAAGAAATGGCAAAAAGAGGAAGAGAAGAGCTTTATATTCAACCTAGAATGGTCAATGCTATGAATAGATTGCGGTGGATGGCAGGAAAACAAAATGCTGAATTCATACCAGATGAAGAGTTTCGGCGTTCATTTGTAGAAGCAGAGCGGGTTTTATCGTTATTACCTGAACGCTTAGATACACCGCCTCAGCCACCTGGCAGTTAAAAAAAAATAAGTTAGGAGAAAATATATGCGGTATTCTCGTATATTTTTATTTATTATAATATTATTATCATTATCTTCTGTATTTGGTCAAAGCTCTGACAATGCAGAACTGATCGGCAGATGGGGGCATGGACATAGTAAAGCAATTGCCCGCTGGCAGGATACATTTACATTTATTGGAAATGGAAGTATCTTGGAAGTGTATGGATATGATGTCGGAAGTTCTGATCTTGAAAAGCTGGATCAGATTCTCCTGGCTGGAGAAATAGTTGATATTGCAGTTCATGATGTCACACCCACTGATGAACAGATAAATGTTTGTGTAGCTTTAGGTGATACTGGTTTTCAGATGGTCTTTTTTTATAATCAAGGACTGTATAGGGGTACATTTGATGTCAGTACATATATAAAAAGTACAGAAGGCAAAGCTCTTGGTGTATCCTGGGATACAGAGGATTATATTTTTATTGCAGATGGTAATAATGGATTAGTAGTATGTAATGCTCAGGAAGTATCCAATCCTAGTTTTATAGAAAATATCAAAACTGCAGGTTATGCAAGAGATGTTTGTGTAGTGAATGACAGTTCAGTAGTAGTAGCTGTAGATACTTCTGGTGTACAGTCAATTAGTATCGAAAGAAATGCTCAGAATAAGATTATAACTTTACAGAGTGCTGATACACTTAAGATCCCGCCTTATTTTCCTTCTCTATTATATCCTGATAAATCCCAGCCTGCAGCCTATGAAATATTTACTGTTGATAATTATACCTATGTTTCTGCTGGATGGGGGGGGCTGAGAATGATTGATGCAACTGCACCCCATAATTTGAGCAGTATAGGATATTGGGTTAATTCTGGGCCGGTTGATGTACTAAGTGCCAGTATATGTAATGACTATGTTTATATTTTAGGTATTGATGCAGAAGGCGATCCGGGATTGTATACACATATTGATAAATCTTCAGGTGTGCTCAGTCCGGATAGTTCCTATGTTTACAGATATAATAATATAGAAAAGTTAGAAAAAATTATTGTTGCAAATGATACAGCGTTTGTATGTGATGGTTATGGGGGATTTAAGGTCCTCGAATTATTTGATAGGAATTCCATTCCTATCTATCCTGCTGAACTTTATTATTTTAAAACCTCTGATTATACTTACGATGCTGTGATCTCAGGTAATTATTGTTTTACTGCTTCCGGAAGGTCAGGTATTAAGATATTTGATACAAATTTTGCTCCTCCGGATGAATATATGGAACCTATTGATAGTTTAAATACTCCCGGAGAAGTATTTGGTATTTGTTTTCATAATAACAAACTTTATTTGGCCGATGGTACAAAAGGTTTATCTATAATTAATTTTAGTAATTTTCCGTATAATCCTTATATTTGGTCAACGCCCCAATTATCAAATCCAACTGATTCCAGCTATGATGTAGATGTTAGTTCAGACGGGTATGCATTTCTGGCATGTGGCAGGGATGGATTCAGAGTTGTTGATGTCAGATACCAACCCTCGGAATTAACCTCTATAGGAAGCCCTTTTAACACTTTTAATAATGTTAAGGCTGTAAAAGTTACAGATGACAGACTCATTGTTGCTGATACAGCAGGAGTATATGTTTATGATATTTCTGGTCTCCCGAACAACATAACCAGAACCCATACACTTGAAACTCCTGCTGAAGAACTAGAACCCCTAGGAGTTGATGCAATTGGTGACAGTCTGTTTATAGCTAATGGCAGGCATGGTTTATATTTCTGGAATCTTTCAGATGATTCTTTTTCAAAATTTGCAGCTACAACAGGTAAATGTACAGACATTATAATCAATAAAAAAACTATATATATCAGTGATGCTGATAAAGGTCTTAGAGTGTTTGATCTTTCTCTTCCTGATACCTTACTGAAAACAGGTACATACTGGACTAATGGAACAGCTAACAGGATTGATATTTCTGGTACTAATTTATCGATTGCAGATAAAGAAGATGGTTTATATATTGTTGAAAGTTTAGTACAACCTGAGATTTCCCTTTCTTCAACAGATATTGAATTTGGCACTGTACCAGTCAGTGAAACCAGGACCAGATTATTATGGATAAAAAATACCGGAACTACGTTATTAAAAGGGAACATTAGTATTTCCGGAGATGATTCACTTTTTGTTTTTTCTCCATCTGAGTTTAAAGTGCCTCCGGGTTTAACTGAGAAAATTTCCATAAAATTTATACCAAGTGAGCAGTTAACTCTGGGGCAACAATACAGTAAAGTTGTAAGAGTGATTTCTAATGATCCTGTGGATGAAGAAATTGAACTCACCTTTTCTTTTGAGAGGGGTTTTCCTATTGCTAAAACAGCATATCAGTCGGATGTTTTTACAGTCGGATTATGGCATTTTAATGAACAAAGCGGAGGTATTGCTTTTGATAGTTCGCCAAATCTTTTAAACGGAACCTGGGTGAATATTAATTCAACAGGAAATGGTAAATTTGCCAGAAGTTATCAATTTGGGGGGAAAAATAATCCGGCTCATGTTGAATTTCCCTATCATAAAGATTTGAACTTTAAAGAGCATGAATTTACAGTAGAACTTTGGTTTAATATGATCTCTATTCCAAAGGATTATGCCATGTTAGCATGCCGTGGTAATCATCCTAACAGGCAATTTGAGTTATTCTTGGATCCGGAAAATGGTATTGTGGGTAGAGTGTACCACACTTCTTCTGATGATAATGAGGTCGCTACCGGATCTCTGGATCAACTTTCTGTATATCAATGGTACCATGTTGCTTTGACCTGGGATCGTGATTCACTTAAAATATATTTGAATAGTATACAAAAAGACAGTAAGTATGTACGTCAGGGACTCATCGATCAAAATGTTGCTCCCTTGTCAGTAGGTGCAGCCACCACCCAGTCAGCACCTTTTGAAGGTTTAATTGATGAAGTGAGAGTATCCTCAGTAGATCGTCGGCCCTGGGAGTTTAATGTCAGCAGAGCAAATTTAAATATTAAGGAAGATACATTATTTTTTGATAAAGTATTAACTGAGAGAAAACGAAGGATCCCCCTATATATCAGTAACAGAGGAGGTGAAGTGCTTGAAATATCCAATATCTCATCTCCTTCCTCTCAGGTCAGTTTTTATCCTCAGATTTCAGAATCTTCACCTATGCTGGTTGAAGCTGGCACAAACAGTGTTATCTGGGTAAGCTACACTGCCCAGGGATATGGCAATTTTAGTTCTAACATTACTATAGAATCCAATGATCCCACCTTTCCGGAAACAAGTGTTCCGTTTCAGGGAACCACTGTGGTGTCACCTCAGTTAGGCAAATATAAAACAGATAACTTTACTCTGGGGTTATGGCATTTTAATTATCCTTCAGGTCCTACTGGTAAAATGGTAATACCGGATTCATCCGGACATGGAATGGACGGTATCTGGAATGGACTGCAGCCGGGAACTGCTGTAGCCCGGTTTGACAAAGCTATTTATCTGGATGGAAATGATGATTTCTGTGTTATGGATACTGTCGGAGGACATATATTATATGACAGATGGGGAGGATTTACAGTTGAAGGATGGTTTTATCTTGATCCAATTACAGTAGGCAAACAATATTTAATTAGAAGAGGATTCGCTGATGCCCAACAGTTCAATTTGTTTATTAATGAAGATGATCAGGTGGTTGGCAATATTTATAATAAAAATAAACAAAAATTTGAAGTTGTAAGCAACAAAACACTGGAAAGTGAAAAGTGGTATCATCTGGCTTTGGTTTTATATAGTGATTCTCTATTAAATCTTTATATTGATGGTAGTGTGAATAACAGTATTGCTGTAAACGGAGAGTTGAACTCCAAAACTAATCCCATTGACACTCTCTCAGTTCTTATCGGAGGAAACTGGAAAAGTAATGATTGTTTTCATGGTTATATTGATGAAGTACGGTTGTCCTCTGTCCCCAGATTACCCTGGGAATTCAGTGTACGGAGTGCCAGTATTGTGGTGAGTACTAAAGAAGTTGATTTTGGTCAAGTAATTGCCGGGGCCAAGCGTACTCTGCAATACTGGATCAGTAACGGGAGTATGGAAGATACACTTAAAATCTGGCCTGTTAATATTGAAAGCCTTGAATATTTCACTGTTCCTTCAGAAACTTTGAAAGTCGCTCCCTATGAAGAAGAAAGTGAAATACAAAGTGAAGCTTTGACTATTCATTTTACTCCTTCTGAATCGGGAAGCTTTACTGAAGAACTTTCTTTTGTTTCAAATGATCCAAACTATTTAAATGAGAATTTTAAAATTACTCTCGAGGGAGAGGGATTTATAACTAGATTAACCAATTTTTATGGATCGGATGTATTTACAGGAGCATTATACCATTTTGAAGAAGGCACAGGAGAACAATCAGTAGATTCTTCCGGCTATGGGGGGACCGCGGAATTGGATAATATTACCTGGACCGAGTCCGGCCGGTTTGGGAGAGCTATAAGAATGTCAAGTTTGAACAGTGAGGTACGAATAACAGGAGTTCCTTATCAGCATGTGAAAAATTCAACATTTACCACTGAGTTCTGGTTTAACATGAATTCAATATCAACAAATAATTATAATACATTAATGGAAATTGGTGATGGAGATATTAATTCAGTAGAAATACTCTATCATTGGCTTCATGGTCTAGTAGCTAAAGTGTATGATTCAAATGGTGTTTTAACTCAGTTACAAACTGACAATTTAAACTTTTTTGTTACTCAGAAATGGTATCATAGTGCATTGGTCTGTGATGGTGATTCGTTATGGCTATACCTTAATAACAGGTGTATGGACAGTAAAAGTTTAAATAATCAGATAGATTTTACCGGGGCAGGATCTATTTATATTGGCAGGGAGGAACAAGGTGCAACAAGCTACTTTAACGGAATCATTGATGAGATCAGGTTTTCAAATATTAACAGGCAGACATGGGAATTTAATGTATTTCCACGAGAATTAGTTGTTGTTCCTCAGCAAATACAATTTCCTCCTGTAAGATCAGGTAATTCTAAAAGTTTAAATCTATGGATTGCCAATGAGGGAGATGAATTTTTAAATACTACTGTGATCACCGGAGTTGAACAGGAATTTACCTTACCTAATTCAATGTCACAAAATAGTAGTTTCGATACAACCTTATTGGGGAAAAGTTATATAACAATTCCTGTTATTTATACTCCAGTTGCAGAAGAAATAGTTGATAACTGGACAATTACCAGTAATGATCCTCAGAATGAAGCAATAGACATTACTATCAGCGGCACCAGTTCGAGTTCTTTACGTGTAACCCCTTATATCGCTGATGCCCATACTGTAGCTTTATATCATTTAAACAGAGTTGTACAAAATAATATTGTTGAGGATAATTCCATTAATAAAAATAATGGTGCATTAATTAACGGTACTATTGGGGAAGGATATTTTAATTACGGAATTTTATTTGACGGTAGAGCGAGCAGAATTGAGGTGCCATATAATGAAACACTTGCCTTTGATTTTAATAAAGACAATTTTACAATTGAGTGTTTCTTTAAGACCGATACAGTATCTCAGACCTTAATTTCCAGAGGGATAGAAACTGGAAACAGTGATATAAATTATTGGATTTATATTAACAGAAAAGGCAGAATCACAGTAAACGGATTAGGATCATTTGGTCCAAATATAAGTGACAATGCCTGGCATCATGTTGCTGTTTCTTATAATCGTTTTACAGAAGAGGGAAGTGTATTTATCGATGGTGAATTAATCGAAGAAACTGAATGGGATGAAACTCCTGAGATTTTAGATCAAAGGCCGCTCATTATAGGAGCTTATGAGCAGAGTGTTGGAAGTTATTCAGATTATTTTCATGGATATATTGATGAAGTTAGAATTTCAAATACACCGAGAACAAAACTGGAATTTGCTATGGGTGATTTTAGTGAAGAATTTGATATTCGCATTGCAGACACTAACCCCAAACAGCCTGAAAATAATAAATCACTTGTTGTAGATATCAGAGTATCCAGTGCATTAAATGCGGGAACTGTCAGTTTATATTATCGAGGTGTGGGCAATACGGCATATTCAAATGTAACAGCTACAACAATTAATGATTCTACTTATCGGTGTACAATTCCTGCTGAGGATGTAAAAATTACTGGATTGGAATATTATGTCAGTGTAACTACGGATCAAGAAACATTGACTGATCCAAGATTAGATCCGGGGGCTAATCCCAAAGCTTTATCTGTCCACCATTCTGGTTTAAAGGCACCATTAGTATTGCCTCATAGAGAATGGAAAATGTTTTCTATCCCCTTTAATTTAGATAATAACGATGTAGAAAGTATATTAGAAGATGATTTGGGCTCTTATAATCCTTACAGGTGGAGGTTATTTTATTGGAGTGAGGGCAGATATCGAGAGTATGTTCCTCCTGAATTCTATCTTAATCCAGGTGAAGCCTATTGGATTCAGACTCATTTGGAGAAAACTTTTAATATTGGAGCAGGCAGTTCTGTTACCAGTAGTGAGCATTTTGAAATCAGCTTAGATTCATCCTCAGTTGATACTATAGGGTTTAGTGACGGGTGGAAGATGGTCGGTCTCCCCTTTAATTTTCCTATAGACTGGAAAGACTGCAGTATTTCATCTCCATCTGTGAAAGGACCATATTATTGGGATGGAGAACAGTATATTCCTCCTGAAAATATAAAAGTATTGGAACCATGGAAAGGATATTTTTTCTGTAATCAAAGTACAAGTAATGCAACATTAATGATTCCCCCTATCAAATCCAGTACTGAATTAGCAGCTAAAGAAGGGCTGAAAAAAATAACTGATAATTATGATTTACTGTCCGGAGAATGGTTATTCAGAATAGAAGGTAGGTCGGATAACTCAAAAGATATATATAATTATGCAGGAGTTAAAATCGATGCTAATAGTGGATGGGGTCGGTATGATCAGCCTGAACCTCCTCAGATAAGTGAAGATTTTGCTGTTTATTTTCATCATGATGATTGGGGGCAATTTAATGGAAAATATTGTTCAGATTTTCAAAAGGCAGGTGAGGAAGGGTACATGTGGGATTTTTATGTAGAAAACAATACTGATAATCAAAACTATGAAATACACTGTATCCTTAATAATTCATTACCAGAAAACTGGAGAGCGTATATTTTTGATCTTGACAGAGGAGTTGCAAAGAATATTTTGGAAGATGATCAATGGAATATAACTCATGATGAAAAGGATGAAAGATTAAATAAGTTTAAACTGATTGTAGGTACTGAAGAATTTATACAAGAAAACAGTGATAATATTCCATTAGTTCCGGTTGAATTTGAACTTTCTCAGAATTTTCCCAATCCTTTTAATAATAATACGTTAATTGAATATGGATTACCTGAGAATGGTAAAGTTGAAATTGTTATCTTTAATTCTTTGGGACAGAAAGTAAGAGAACTGGTTAATAAGGAACAAAAAAGTGGTTTTCATGTAGTCGAATGGGATGGAAGAGATGCATCAGGGTTATATGTTGCAAGCGGGGTTTATATTTGCAGATTAAAAGCACATAAGAATATAAAAGTTAGGAAAATGGTGTTTATTAAATAGAGTCCAGTAAAGACAGTTAGGGGAATATTTATGAAATATAAGATATTGTTAATAATTGTATTATTTGTGGTTTGTGGTCAGTTATTTGCCCAGGAGGAAGTCCTTCCTATTCAGCGCAGAAGATTTGTTTCTGTAGGCTCAAGTTTTCAGATATGGAAAAGACGTACTGCTCCTGCAGTAACTCAAATTTCCTTACCTTTCTCATATATGTATCCTGTTAATAGGCGTCTTACTTTCTCCATTACAAGTGCACCTGCTGTTTCCTGGTGGTTTGGTGATTATAAAGTTTTTGGACTTTCTGATACCTGGATTAATACAAGCTGGTTACTTGTTGATGAGAGATTACTATTAAATGTTGGAATGGCAATACCGACCGGTAAAACTCATCTTGATGAATATCAATTCAGGGTTATAACTGAAGGATTAACCAAGAATATTTATAAGTTTAATTTACCTAATTATGGTCAGGGCTTTTCATTTCGCACCGGTATGGTGTATTCTATACCTGTAACAGAAAATATAGTTTTTGGTATGGGAGGACAATTTATTTATAATTCTTCATACACTCCTGTTGAATATGATATTGGTATTGAGGGCACTGAGTCCTGGGAAGTGAGATATAAACCTGGTGATATTGCGTCATTAAATATGGGAGTAGATTTTTCTTTAAATGATAATATGAAGTTAATGCTTGACGGATTTTATACATATTATTTTAGTGATATGCTGGAGGACAGTCTTTTATATCGTGCAGGTGGTAAAGCATCTCTCAATGCAGGTTATTTTTATAGATTTGATGATAAGTATCTGTGGTTATTTTTACAATATCGCCAGAGAAGTGAAAATAAAGAGATGAAAAATTTCAGATTAAATTATATGGATTCTAATCATCAATATCAATTTGAAGCTAATATGATGGTCAAACCAGTGGAATTTGACCAGGGAGATATGGTATTATTAGGTGATTTTCGATATTATGGTAAAAGTGATATTTTAATAACAGATGATTATTTATTAGGTGGCGGAGTCGGTTTTATATATGAAGTGAATGAATACATGAGATGGGATATAAGGGTAAAGTATTTAGTTGGACGAGTCAGAGACGAAAGTGCTAATGGATTTGATTTATCTGTTATCTTACAATATGAATTTTAATGATTTGATTTTTTATAAATAATAATTATATTTTCAGGTTTAAGATAATTGTTCAATTATTAATAAAGGAGGTTACATTGGCTCACAAGATTACTGAAGAATGTATTATGTGCGGTGCCTGTATTGATGAATGTCCTGAAGAGGCAATTTCTGAAAGTGATGAAATTTGTGTGATTGATGCAGAAAAATGTACGGATTGTGGTTCTTGTGTAGAGGTATGCCCGACTGATGCTATTATTGAAGCCTAGGAAATGATAATTTAGGATTCTTTTGTTGAATCTTTGGGGTTGTTTAGAAAGAGAATTAATACTAAAAGTTTATTGATAAAAACAGAAATTACAAACTGGATTATAAATAATTTGTTTTTCTGTTATTTTTTTATTAATATTTGTTTATAGTTATAATTCTTTACTTTTTAAACAACCCTTATTGTTTATATTCCGGAGAAATATGTTTAAAAGTGTTTTAACAATAGCAGATTCAGATTCCAGCGGGAGTGGCGGGATCCAGGCAGATTTAAAGACTTTTTTTTCTTTTGGTATATATGGAATGTCTGTTATAACTTCGGTAACAGCTCAGAATTCATTAAGGATCAATGGTATAGTACATTTATCCAAAGAATTTATCAGCCTTCAGATCGAATCAGTTCTGTCAGATTTTAAGATCGATGGAATAAAGATCGGGATTTTATATGACAGAGATACAGTCATAACAGTAGCCCGTAAAATATTAGAGAATAAAATACCTGTCATAGTTATTGATCCGGCCATGAAGACAAAAAGTGGAGAGACGCTTTTAAAAGATAATAGTATCGGAATTTTTAAAAGAGAGTTAATTCCTCACGCAACTCTTATTACTCCTAATATTCCAGAAGCTGAGATCTTATCACATATAATAATTGAGAATCCTGATGATGCTAAAAAAGCTGCGGAAAAAATATATGGATTAGGCTGTAAATCTGTATTGATAACCGGAGGACATTTAAAAGGTGAGCCTGTTGATATACTTTTTGATGGACAAGAGTTTACTTTATTCAGAGGAAAACGAGTTGATTCAATAAATACTCATGGAACAGGCTGTACATTTTCTGCTGCAATAACAGCGAATTTAGTAAAAGGAAATTCTCTGAGAGAATCAATACACAGTGCAAAAGATTATCTTTACAGAGCCATTAAAGCATCATTCAACCTGGGAAAGGGATATAGATCGTTGAATCATTTCGTAAGAGCAGATGCATAAGATAATGGATACTCATAAGCCAAAACTTTTCTTACATGCATGTTGTGCCCCCTGTACTACGTATCCCTATACAGAGTTATACCAGTATTATACAGTTTCTGTTTATTTTTATAATCCTAATATTCATCCAGCCGCAGAATATGATATGAGATTAAAAAATATGAGGGAACTTGCTTATAAGTGGAAGTTTGACCTTATTGTAGCTTCATATGATGTGAATAGATGGCATCAGGCAATAGAAGGGCTGGAAGATTGTCAAGAAGGTGGGAAAAGATGTGTTGAATGTTACAGACTTCGATTACAAAAGACTGCTGAAACGGCTAAAAAGAGAGGATTTGATCTTTTTGCTACAACATTAACTGTAAGTCCCTTAAAAAATGCTGAGGTTATCAATAGTATCGGACAAAAAATTCAAAAAAAGATTGGAATAAATTACCTGGAATCTGATTTTAAAAAGAAAGACGGCTTTAAAAAGAGTTGTAAAATCAGCAAACAGGAAGGTCTGTATAGACAAAATTATTGCGGATGTATTTACAGCAGGAGAGAATCAAGTAATGATTGATTAATATGATTTTGGGAAAATGAGCATTGATGGATAAAATAATCGGTGCTTTTAATTTAGCCTGTTAAGAAATAAGATTTGCACAGGAGTCATTATTACTGAGTATCGTAAAAAAATTATACTAGTATTAGCAGTGTTGATTCCTTTAGGCTTTATATCAAAATTATATCAGGGACCTTATCACAGCTGGTTTAATTATTATTTAGGAGGACTATTGTATGAGATTTTCTGGTGTCTGCTTATTGCATTTATTGGTCCTAAGATTTCGAAAATAAAAATTGTTACTATAGTACTAATTTTTACTTGTTGTCTGGAATTTTTACAGTTATACCATAATTCTTTTCTGGATAATATTCGTTCCACCTTTTGGGGAAGGACATTGATAGGACATTCTTTTTCCTGGTATGATTTTCCTTATTATTTTATTGGATGCGGAATGGGATATGTAATTTTGGTACAATTGGATAAAAAGTAAACTTTAAGAGAACAGTATGAAAAAAAAACAAATGCAACCAACATTCGATCAAATCAAGGAGGCATATAAACGGATAAAAACTGTTGTCCACAGAACTCCGGTTTTAACCTGTAATTCCATCAATCAAATGGTGCAATCGCAACTGTTTTTTAAGTGTGAAAATTTTCAAAAAACAGGATCTTTTAAATTCAGGGGAGCATCTAATGGTGTTTTCTCTTTATCAGATAAACAGGCTTTATCAGGAGTAGTAACTCATTCTTCAGGAAACCATGCTGCAGCACTTTCTCTGAGTGCCAGAACGAAAAACATTCCGGCGTATATTGTTATGCCGTCCATAGCCCCCAAGGTTAAAGTTGAAGCTGTAAGAGGGTATGGAGGAATAATTACATTTTGTCGGCCCACGCTAAAAGCAAGAGAAGAAACTGCTCAGAAAATTATTGATGAAAAGCATGCACATTTAATTCATTCGTATAATAATTATAACATTATTGCCGGGCAGGGTACAGCTGCGTTAGAACTGATTGAGGAGATTAATGATTTGGATATTATAGTAACACCGGTCGGAGGCGGTGGACTGCTCAGCGGTACTGCTATAACAGCTAAGTCACAAAAAGATACTGTTCAGGTAATAGGTTGTGAGCCTGAAAATGCAGATGATGCTTTCAGATCAAAAAAAGTCGGCTATATCATTCCATCCGAAAATCCGGATACAATTGCTGATGGTCTTTTGACTTCTTTGGGAACAAAAACATTTCCGATTATCAGGGATCTGGTGGATGATATTGTGCTGGTTTCTGAAACTGAAATTGTGAATGCTATGCGCCTGATATTTGAAAGAATGAAAATGGTCATAGAACCTTCTGCTGCTGTTCCTCTGGGAGCACTGATATCGGATAAACTGAAAGTTAAGGATAAAAAAGTCGGGATAATTGTATCCGGAGGAAATATTGATACAGAAAATATTTCTTCGATTATTAATTACAAGTAAAAGATCTCCAGCAGCTATTTTGAAATTTGGATAAAAAATTTTATATTATAAACCTTAGAATTTTTATGGTGATTAAGGATGAATGAAAGATTAGTAATACTTGCAGGAGGGATTTCATCCCGGATGAAGAACACTCCTGTAGAGTCAGATGTTTCTGTAGATAAAGAACTGGTAAAAGAAGCTCAGGTTAAATCCAAGTCCATGCTGGGAGTTGGTAAGAATCACAGGCCGTTTCTTGATTATTTGTTATACAATGCTGCGCAGGCTGGATATAAAGATATTGTCATAGTAGTAGGAGAAAAAGATACATCCATCAGGTCTTTTTACGGAAATAACCCCAGAAATAACAAGTATATGGGATTATATATTTCTTATGCAGTGCAGACTATACCAGAGGGAAGAGAAAAACCTCTGGGAACAGCAGATGCTTTATTGCAGGCATTGACATATAGAACTGACTGGCAGGGGAAAAAATTTACTGTATGCAACAGTGATAATTTGTATTCAACCAAAGCTTTTCGTTTACTGGCAGAAGATAATCACCCTAACTCTTTTATTGATTATGACCGCTCTGCCTTAAAGTTTAAAAAAAGCAGAATTCTCAAGTTTGCTGTTACACAAAAGGATTCTCAGGGATTTCTGGAGGATATCATCGAAAAACCAACTGATGAAGATATTGAACATATAAAGAACAATGATGGCAAAATTGGTATCAGTATGAATATTTTTAGATTAAGCTATGATATGATTTTACCTTTTCTTAAAAAAGTACCAGTAAATCCTAAACGAAATGAAAAAGAGCTGCCGGAAGCAGTAGTGATGATGACGAAAAAATATCCCCAATCCTGTTATGCAATTTTTTTTGCCGAACATGTTCCTGATTTGACCAGTTGTAATGATGTTGAAAATGTACAGAAATATTTGACTGCAGATTTTGACAATTTACCTTAAGATGTGGAATATAAATTATGGGAAAAAAATTATTCAGATCACCTAAAGGTGTAAATGATGTACTGCCGGATGAACAAATTTTTTGGCAGTATGTAGAAAATAAAATAAATAAAATTACTAAAGTTTTCGGATATGAAAAACTCGGATTGCCAATATTTGAAATTACTGAGCTTTTTACCCGGGGAGTAGGAGTAACTACAGATATTGTAGAAAAAGAAATGTATACCTTTAAGGATAAAGGTGGAAATTCTCTTACTCTCCGACCTGAATTTACTGCTGGTGTCATGAGAGCTTATCTGCAGAATGGCATGTCAAATCTTCCCAAACCAGTGAAACTGTGGTCACTGGGACCTATCTTCAGATATGAGCGGCCACAGGCCGGACGATTCAGACAACATACTCAGTTTAATGTAGAGGCCATAGGAGTACAGGATCCGGCTTTGGATCTGGAAGTAATGTCAGTAGCCTGGCAGTTGTATGATGAACTGCAGTTCAGGAATCTGAATTTTCAGATTAACAGCATAGGCTGTCCGAAATGCAGACCTGCCTATTTACATCAGTTACAGGAATATTATAAAGAAAATGAATCTCTGGTATGTGATGAATGCAGGAGAAGAATAAAGAAAAATCCCCTCCGCGTATTGGACTGTAAAAATGAAAAGTGTCTTCCTGTTATAGAAAAAGCTCCGAACATAAGCAAAACTTTATGTGAAGAATGTAATAAACATTTTCAGACATTAAAAAAATATCTTGATAAATTAAATCGGCCTTATACAGTTAATCACCGGCTGGTCAGAGGTCTTGATTATTATACCAGAACTGTTTTTGAAGTATGGGCAGAAGGAATTGGTGCCCAGAATGCAGTATGCGGAGGAGGACGTTATGACAGGCTTGCAGAAATATTAGGAGGTGAGCCGACCCCGGCAGTTGGCTTTGCCTCCGGCATTGAACGAATTGTGCTAACCTTAAAACAAAATAAGATTGATATTCCGGATACAACACAACCAAAGATTTATTGTGCTTATTTAGGAGATAAAGCAAAAGATGAAGTAATAACCTTAGTTGCTCAGATGCGTACCGCAGGAGTTAAAGCAGTAATGGGATTTGGGTCCAGAAGTTTAAAAGCTCAGCTTCGTGATGCAAATAAAAAGAATTCAGAATATGCAGTAATTATTGGTGATGAGGAGGTTGAAAACAGAGAAGCACAAGTAAAAGATATGAGAACGTTTAAAGAAAAATTTATTCCATTTAAAGATATTGTAAATTTAGCAGCAAAGCATGAAAAACTTATTTAAGAGTGAAAATGTAAAAAAAGTCTTAGTCACTGGTGCAAATGGATTTATCGGCAGTAATCTAGTAGATTGTTTAGCTGCCCGGGATGTCTATGTTAAATGCTTAGTCTATCATAAAGATCAATTACAGTGGATCAATAATCTGCCAGGAAAGGTTGAGATCATTGTGGGGGATATTGTGGATATCAATTCTCTAAAAGATGCAGTTCAGGGAGTAGATGTTATTTTTCATCTTGCAGGAGTTGTAAAATCCCTGCAGAAAAGAGATTTTTTTAATATTAATGTGCAGGGTACAGAAAATTTGCTGAAAGCAACTGTTAAATATAATCCCAATTTACAACGATTTCTCTTTATGTCATCTCAGTCTGCTTCTGGTCCCAGTTGTAACGGAGATGTTGTTACTGAGAATAATTCTTGTTGTCCTGTCTCAGAATATGGCCGGAGCAAGCTGGAAGCAGAGAACGTTGTCCTTTCTTACAGCAATATTATTCCGGTAACCATTTTAAGACCCTCAGCCGTATACGGACCACGGGACAGAGAATTTTTGTTTATATTTGATCTTATTAAAAAAGGAATAAGGCCATTCATGGGGTTTCATCAGAGGTTTTTAAATTTTTGTTATATTGATGATTTGATAAAAGCAACTATATTAGCTTCAATAAATAAACAAAGCATCGGGCAGACTTATTTTATTCATTCTGATGAGAAATTTTCTCTTAATCAATTTATAGAAGAAATTGTCCACAGTTTAAATAAAAGAGTAATTAAACTGCCTGTACCCTTTTTTTTAATTAAATTGTATTTTTTATATAATGAATTCTTTGCTTTGTTATGCACAGACAGAAAGGTTTTTACCCGGGATAAATATAATGAATTAAAACAGAACAATTGGGGGTGTTCTATAGATAAAGCCAAGAAAGAAATAGGGTATATCCCTGATTATTGTTTGACCCGTGGTATATCAAAAAGTATACAATGGTATAAAAAGCAAGGTTGGTTATAGAACATTTATCCGTTCGTAAGTATCTGAAGACTTTCCTGAAGAGACTTAATATCTTGTTCTAATTGTGATGTTCCTGTTTCACTTTTTTTTAATTTTTCTTTTAATCTGAATAATTTAGCTTCTAAATAAGTGATAAGATTTTGTTTATTAACCAGTGGTTTATATTCATAGACAGGATTGTCTCGGTTTTTCTGACTCATTTCAATGGGGATCTGAATAAATACAGCTGATATTCTAAATAGTAACTGGGGAGAAATTTTCTTACGAGAAAGAAATCCCGTATTTACTAATTTATCTAATTTTGCATTCAGTTGTGATGCAGTAATAGAATCTGTAAAATCATAATTACTGTAGATATCCAGTTGAGTCCCCTGATTATTGTTAAACAGATAAGAAAAGGCTTTAGCTTCAATTTTATCACACACATAATCAGAATACGGGTCAATTGTTCTTATTTGAGGTTTTTCTGAATCTGATTTGAATTGATTGGGATAATCTTCTTTTAGTTTGTCTTTAATATATTTATTTAAAGAGATTTTCTGATGGGAGTAAAGATCATATGAGACTATATCTTTATAGTGTGCAGTATCAACAGCAGCTTTATCTATTTTATTTTTAATGTTTTCATAATCAAATAAGTATTCCATATTTTTATTTACAACCGTAGATTCTCTTTCTTCAGGAATAAATTTTTTTTTATCAGCAGGTTCAGAATTCAATACAGAAGATGATTGTTGCTGAGTTTGAGGTGGTCTTTCAGCAATAATATTAAATGTTATATGATCTGTTTTCTGTGTTAATTTTAAATTTAAGCTAAACAATATTAAAAGTAATATTAGATGAATTATAACTGATATCAGGAATGTTTTTAAGTATTTTCCCATTCAATATTACCTTGTTTATTTATTAACGATATACTGTGTTATGTTGTTCCCTGTTTTACATTGTATATTAAAATATAAATTATATATATAAGGTTCAATGGTTATAAATAATGATTAAAATTTTTGTTTTTTTGAAAAATGATAATATATTAATAACGGAACATTTATTGTTCAGGTATAGTTATTATCGATAATGGTGCAATTATTATGAATAATACTTCTGCACATTCTAATGGATATAATTTATATTACGCATTATTAATTTCAGTTTTATTACATTTCATTCTTTTATTAGTATTAAGTATAAATAAAAAATGGATTAACATAAAAAATAATCAGTTATCATTTTCTGATAGAGTGGATAAAATGAAGTTTGAAATTGTAAAAACTCCTGATAATATTGCACATCATAAACCGGATCAGAAAACATTTCTTCTTTCAGATAAAGACAGCAGGGTAAGTGATGTTGATATAAAAGATATTAACAAAGGAAAACTTCCCTTTTTACAGGGAAATGTTAAAGAAAAGGATATTATTTCCAATAATACGGGAACAAAACAAGGGGAAACTGGTAAGGGAGCAAACAAGCAATTAATTTATGGAAATAATAAAAATATTTACAGAGAAGAGACAGAAAAGGATTATACAAGTGAATATTCAAATTTTGATGCTTTCAGTAAACATCTTTTAACAAAAAAAAGACCTGAGACTCATTCAGGTTCAAAAAATGTTCAACCAAGATACGATCAAACTGAAGTGGATGCCCCAAATAGAGGAGGTATTACTTTTAATACCTATAACTGGGACTTTGCTCCATATTTACTTTATTTGAAAAACAAAATCCAGAATAATATTTATCCTCCCACTTCTTTTACCCGTTTAGGATTTAGCGGAGAAAATATAATCAGATTTAAAGTATCTCCGGATGGAAAACTTGTACATTCTAATGTAAGAGGATATAAAGGATCAGAGGCTCTGGTAGAGACAAGTGTTAAAGCTATTGAGATGTCTGCACCATTCAGATCTCTACCGGAAGATTTCCCGGAAGATTTTTTAATTGTCACAGCTAAATTTTCATACTATTTATTATCTAATAATTAATTAAGTGGGGTTTTTATGTCAGGTATATGGGAAATGTTAGTTAAGGGAGGGGTGGTTATGATTCCTCTCTTTATTACTTCAATCGTCGGATTAGCAGTATTTTTAGAGAGAGTATGGTATTTGAGACGTAAAAAAATTATTGATTCCGAAACTAAATTTTTAATTAATAATATTGAATCTCAGGAAGATGTTGAAAAAACAATAAAAGAATTAGATTCACCCAAAGGCCCTCTACAACACATTGTTACTATAACACTTGAGAATTATACCCGACCAAGAGAAGAAATAAAAGAAAAAATTGTAGATCAGGGACGTCAGGAATCAGGAAAGATGGAAAAAGGACTGGTTGTTTTAGAAACTGTTGCCGGTATATCGCCTTTAATGGGATTGCTGGGTACAGTTTTGGGTATGATAGAAGTCTTTCAGGTAATTTCTGAGGAAGGATTAGGCCAGACTCAGAATCTTTCCAGCGGGATTTCGCAGGCATTAATTACTACTGTAGTGGGTTTGTCTATAGCCATTCCCACTTTAATAGCTTACAATTATTTGAATCATAAGGTAGAGAATTTGGTGCTTGAGATTGAAGATTATTCGCGGAAATTACTGGACAGGATTTTATATTTCAGAAAAAATTAAAGGATTACTATGATTACATTTTCAAAAGAAAGAATTAACAGCTTATTTACTGAATTCAAAAATCAGAAAATAGTAGTTGTTGGTGATCTTATGCTGGACAGGTATATTTGGGGGAGTGTTTCAAAAATATCTCCTGAAGCACCTGTACCAGTGGTTGAAGTTGAAAGGGAATCACATCGATTTGGAGGAGCTGCTAATGTGGTTAATAATGTAAAAAGTCTGGGAGCACAAGTTTTTCCTATTGGTATACTCGGTAAAGACAGTGGCGGTGAATTATTAACTGGTCTGTTTAAGAAGGAGGATATATCAGTTGAAGGGTTGATATATGAATCACAGAGAAACACAACCATAAAAACCCGTATCATTGCTCATAATCAGCATGTTGTAAGAATTGACAGAGAGGTGAAATCTGGTGTTTCCAAAAAGACTCAGGATAAAATATTAGATATTTTAAAAGATCATTTGAATGATGCGGATGGATTAATTCTTGAAGATTATAATAAAGGTCTCCTGACTCCTCGTTTAATAGAGAACATAATTAATCTGGCCAGAGAAAAAGAAGTAAAGGTTTTGGTTGATCCTAAATTTGATAATTTTTTTGCTTATAAAAATTCCACCTTATTTAAACCTAACAAAAAAGAAATCGCAGATAAATTAGGAACCAAGCTTAAAACCAGAAAAGATGTTTTAAAAGCAGGTGAAAAACTACAGCAAAGATTAAATTGTGAAGCAGTTTTAATAACCCTGGGTGAAAAAGGAATGATACTGATTGACAGAGGAGGGGAGCCTTTTACTATCCCGACGAAAGCTGTAAAGGTTCATGATGTGTCCGGTGCCGGAGATACTGTTATTGCAACTATGGCTGTATTGATTGCAACCGGTGCAAACTACAGAGAAGCAGCAGCAATTTCTAATTATGCTGCTGGTGTTGTTTGTGGAGAAGTGGGCATAGTTCCAATTGAATATGATAATCTGTTGAATATAATGATAAGTACTGTTAATGTATAGATCTGGTCAAGAAAAATTATCTATAGCTGTTTTTGATATTGATAAAACGTTATTGCCCGGAACCTCGGCAGAGATACAGCTCATTCGTTTTTTATACAAAAAAAAAGTTATTGATGCAGAAGATATAATAAAAAGTTTGATCAGGTCTCTTTTTCAGATTTTTAAGGGTTTTGATTGGGTTATTTATAACAAATCAAGATACTTGGAAGGTGTTGAGAAAAAGGTTATTATTTCTCATTTACCGGAATTTTATGAAAATTACATTTGGCCTCAGCTTTCAGAAGAGTTATTACTGTATTTAAAAGATTTAAAAAAGAAAAATTTTGAAATAATTATTATTTCCGGAACTCTCGATTTTTTACTGAAACCATTTATTAAGAAATTAAATGCTGATGGTGGTATCGGATCCCATATGGAAGTAAATAATGGTAAGTTTTCAGGAAGAATTACAAATGTTTATCCTTATAAATACGGGAAAATATTGGCTTTGAAACATTATTTAAATGAAAGAGAAGTTGATTATACTAATTCTTATGCATTTGCTGATAGTCTGGCAGATATACCACTTCTTAAATTGTTCGGTAATCCTGTAGTAGTAAATCCGGGTCTTTTGCTGTGGTTCAAGGCGAGAATAGAGGGATGGAAGATAATGAAGCTAAAAATTTAATCGAATATTTACTTATTTTAAAAGAATGTAAATACCAAATGCAATTGCCAGGAAAGGGAGCAGCGGAGCTATAAAGCCAAAAGGAATGAGAATAGCTGTAGTAATAAAAGTAATAATAATAGGGAAAAAAGCGATTACACATATAAACATTATTAATACAGCGATTATTTGCAGAGGAATCGTTAAGATTAATATGCCAGCTTTGAATATAATTCCTAATAATTTAAATGCAATTAAAAAAATTGCCAGAATCAGAAGTATGGATAATATTTCCATAGTCCCTCCTTTTTTTCTCATACACGATAAATATATTTACGATAAATATATTTATTTGTTTCACTATTGTCAATGTATAGGAGATAAATTTTGTCAAAAAACATACCCACTCTTGTAGTACATGGCGGCGCCTGGGATATCCCGGATACATTGGAAAAAGCGCACCTACAGGGAATGAAAAAAGCTCTTTCCAAAGGCTGGGAGTACCTTTCAAAATCAGGTTCTGCTCTGGATGCAGTTGAAGAAGCAGTTGTTATTATGGAGAATGACCAGATATTTGATGCAGGTAAGGGTTCTGTATTAAATACAGACGGATCAGTTGAGATGGATGCTTCTATTATGGATGGGAAAACACTTAATGCAGGTGCGGTTGCTGCTTTGAGAAATTTTTCTAATCCAATCCGTATCTGCAGAAAAATTATGGAAAAAACTGAACATATACTTCTGGCAGGAAAGGGATGTGAAGAATTTGCTCTGCAACAAGGCTTTAAAAAAGTGCCGGTAGAAGATTTATTAACGGAACGAGAATTATTACGCCTTAAAGAGCTAAAGAAGAATCAAAAGTATAAAACTGAGTATTCTTTTGGTAATAAAAAGGGTACAGTGGGAGCAGTAGCAATTGATATTAATGGTAATATTGCAGCTGCGACCTCAACCGGTGGAACTCCTAAAAAGATTCCGGGAAGAGTAGGGGATACGCCCATAATCGGCTGTGGAACATATGCAGAAAACGGGGTTGGGGGTATTTCCTGTACCGGATGGGGAGAATCTATAATGAAAACCATGCTGGCAAGAGAAACTGCTGAAAAAATGCGTACATGCAGCAGTGCTCAGAAAGCGGCTGAATATGCAATTAATCTTTTACACCGCCGATGTAATGGTTTAGCAGGTATTATTTGTATAGACAGTAAAAGCAGACTGGGAATATATTATAATACTCCCAAAATGGCAAGAGGGTATATGTGCTCTGCACAGAAGGAACCTTTAGTAGAGATTTAGTAATGTTTGAGAGTATGGTAATGGAAAATTATTTTGATCTTTTTGGTGTAACTGAAGAAATGGTAGGAAAAATACTGTCTGAAGCACTGTCCAGTGGAGGTGATTACTGTGATCTGTTTTTTCAGTATCGGTCAACCAAAAATCTGCATCTTGAGGATAATGCAGTAAATAGTGCTTTTAATGCTACTGATTTTGGTGTCGGGATCAGAGTGATCAGTAATGAGCAAATCGGATTTTCGTTCACTGAAGATTTAACTTTTCATTCCATGCTAAAAGCAGCCAGAACCGCATCAGCTATTGCCAACTCAGTGAATTTGTTCAAAGAGTTAACGTTCGTTCCTAAATCTGAGAATCTACCGAACTATTATCCTATATTGAAAACGTGGGATTCAGTTCACATCAAAGATAAGATGCCTGTTTTAAATAAGATTAACAGTTCGATTTTTTCTCTGGATTCACGAATTATACAATGTAATATCAGTTTCACTGATACAGAATCAAAAGTTCTCATTATAAATTCTGATGGAGGAATTGTAACTGATTATCGTCCTTTATTCAGTCTGAAAGTAAAAGTTACAGCACAGGAAAATAACAGCCGGGAGTCAAATATGGCAGCCCGTTCCGGACGGTACGGTTTTGAATTTTTAAATGATGATGTAATCAGAGATATATCTCAGGAAGCTGTCAGAAGAGCTGTGGATTTGTTTGATGCAGTTAAACCAGACGGTGGTGAAATGGAAATTGTTTTAGCTCCGGGCAGTTCAGGAATACTGCTTCACGAAGCAATAGGGCATGGTTTGGAGGCTGACTTTAATCGTAAAAAGACTTCTTTGTTCTATAATAAGCTGGGTGAAAAAGTTGCAGCACCATTTGTATCCATTGTTGATGACGGAACCTGGAAAAATGCACGCGGATCATTAAACATAGATGATGAAGGCAATAGAACTGAAAAAACCTTTCTGGTAAAAGATGGTGTATTGGTCAATTATATACATGACAGGATAAGTTCACAGCATTTTAAAGTTTCACCGACCGGCAATGGCCGCAGACAGTCCTTCAGATACCCGCCTGCACCCCGGATGAGAAATACTTATATGCTTTCCGGTCCTCATGCACCTGAAGAAATCATCAGAAGTGTTAAAAAAGGAATATATGCTGAGACTTTCAGCAATGGTCAGGTACTGATAGGTGCCGGGGATTTTACTTTTTATGTAAAAACCGGATATCTGATTGAGAATGGAGAATTTACTAAGCCGGTAAAAGATATTAATATTATAGGTAATGGTCCTGAGGTGTTAAAAAATGTAGTAATGGTCGGTGATGATTTAACCTTAGATTCAGGGACCTGGACCTGCGGTAAAGAGTCACAGGGAGTTCCTGTATCACATGGGTTACCTACCATAAAAGTCTCCAGAATTACAGTCGGGGGAATATAATGGATTATGAAAAGAGATATAAGCTGGCAGAATGGATAATGGATTATACTATAAGCTCCGGAGCAGATGAGGTTGGGGTGGATTTGGTAAGAGCTGAAGAACTGGATATTGAATTTCGTGATAATACTGTCGATAAGCTTGAACAGGGAATACAGGATCTTCTGTATTTGGAAATATACAGAGATCACCGCTATTCAGTACACAAATCTAATTTTTTGGATAAAGAGCATTTAGAAGATTTTATAGATAACGCTCTCAATACAATTAGGTATTTGGAAAAAGATTTGTTCCGTACTTTGCCGGATAAAACATTATATCCGGAAAAAGCAGAATATGATCTGCAATTATATGATAACTCATACAGTAGGTTTAGCAATAAAGATAAGATTAAAATTGCCTCGAACATAGAAAAAGCATCCTTAAGTTTAAGTGAAAAGGTGATTGCTTCAACATCTTCATATTCAGAGGGATTTTTCCATCTCATAAAAATGCAAAGCAATGGTTTCAGGGGAGATAAATATTCAACCAGTTATTCAATCGGAGCAGAGGTGACTGCCAAAGATGAAAACAATAATTTATGTGAGGATTCATATTATGCTCATACCAGGTTTTTTAATGATCTGCCTTCAACTGAAAAAGTAGGGAAGGAAGCAGCAGAAAGATGCCTGAAGAAAATCGGCCAGAGAAAGATCAGATCAGGTATATATACTATGGTGGTTGAAAACAGTGAAGCCAGTACTTTATTAGGTATGATTTTAAGTGCAATGAAAGGAAGCAGTTTATTTTTACGGAGTTCTTTTCTGGAAGGAATGAAAGGAAAAAGGGTTGCTTCGGAAAAGCTTACCATCATTGATGATCCCTATAAAAGAAAAGGACTGAGATCAAATTATTTTGATTCAGAGGGGTGTGCTACTCAAAAAAGAGTAGTGGTTGATAAAGGTGTTTTAAAAGAATATTATATTGATACTTATTACGGGAAAAAGTTGAAAATGAAGCCAACTAATGGAGAAAGATCAAATATCTTATTACAGTATGGCTCCAGTTCCTGTGAAGAATTATTTGTAAAAGCTGGGAAAGGTATTTTTATCACTGAGTTTATAGGAGGGAATTTCAACAGCACCACTGGTGATTTTTCATTCGGCATTGCAGGTTTTTTATTTGAAAAGGGGAGGATAGTTCAACCTATCAATGAGATGAATATTACCGGGAATGCTTTACGTTTGTGGAATAATCTGATTGAAGTTGGTAATGATCCTTTTCCCTATTCTTCTGTGCAAACCCCGACTCTGGTCTTTAAAGAAGTGCTCTTTAGTGGAGATTAGTGCTTTTATTTGTTGTTTTATGGTTGTCATAGTAATTTTTATCACGCAGTTTGAAGTATACAAGGAATTAAGACCAAAGATAAAAAGATCAGAACCTGAGAACGTGAGAATTTTAGAGCTTAAGAGAGTGTACATTCAGAAGTCAGAGATCAGTTTTTGTTAATACAAATTAAGATCACTCAGGTGAGTGAAATGGAGTGTCTGGGTAACGGAGTCTTGAAGAAAAATGCAGAATAATAGATACGGCGGTCAGCCGTCAGCAGTCTGCGGTCCTTTAAAAAATTATAGTCCATAAAGAGTAAATAAAACATACAAAAAATTATTATATTTAATCTAATAAATTTATATAGGGAGTCAGTATTATTGTTAATGAAAAGATCCAGCAAAGTATTGAGATCTTAAAAGAAAAAAATATTGATATGTGGCTTACTTTTGTGCGGGAATCAGCCACTGTACCTGATCCGGCTTTGGAACTTATCTTAGGTTCTCATGTTACTTGGGCGTCTGTATTTCTAATCACCTCCTCGGGCAGGAAAACAGCCATTGTAGGCAGTCTGGATGTCCAGAATATTAAAGACCATGCAGATTATGAAGTGCTCGATTATCTTGATTCAGTAGAGGATACACTTTTAACAGTACTTAAAGAAACTGATCCTAAACAAATTGCCATTAATTATTCCATCAATGATGTGACTGCAGACGGATTGAGTCATGGTATGTATCTGATGTTACAGGAATATTTATCCGGAACAGTGTATACTGACAGATTAGTATCAAGTGAGGAAATCCTGAGTGCACTTCGGGGCAGAAAATCTCCGGAAGAACTTAAACGTATAAAGGCAGCTATAAAAGAAACCCTGCAGATTTTTGACCAGGTTACTGAGTATGTAAAACCAGGGCTTAGTGAAAAAGATATACAGGATTTTATCGTAAACATTGTACGTGAAAAAAGGCTTGGCCTCGCCTGGAATCCTGAACACTGTCCTGCTGTTTTTACCGGGCCTGATACTGCTGGCGCTCATGCTATGCCTACTAAGCGGAAGATTAAACCCGGACATATCATGAATATTGATTTCGGAGTAAAAAAAGATGATTATGTTTCAGATCTGCAGCGGACCTGGTATTTTCTGAGAGAAGAGGAGAGTTTTCCTCCGCCTGAGGTTGTCAAAGGTTTTGAGACCATACGGGATGCTATAAAAAAGGCTGCCTCTGTACTGAAGCCGGGTGTGCAGGGTGTAGAAGTTGATACTGCAGCCAGACAGTTTATTATTGATGCTGGTTATGATGAGTTTTCTCATGGCCTGGGACATCAGGTGGGCAGAGAAGCCCATGATGGTTCCACTTTGTTATGTCCTGCCTGGGACAGGTACAAAAATCTTCCCCGCCGCAGGGTTGAGGATGGGCAGGTGTTTACCATAGAACCGCGTTTAACGGTTGAAGGGTATGGTGTCGCTACCATCGAAGAAATCGTGGTAGTGACAAAGGATGGGTGTGAGTTTCTGTCTGATCCGCAGGAGGAATTGATTGTTATTGGCTGAATTAACCTGCAGTGTCGGTATTGTAATCGTAATCGGTATCGACTTTAGCCACAAATTAACAAGGATTAAACACAGAATAAAAAATTATATA
>CAZETW010000006.1:0-56184 GCA_964515295.1 uncultured bacterium
CTGCATGCCCTTTTTGTCTTTTAACGCTGGAAGATGCAGTTAAAACAACTGGAAATGAGGACAAAATTGAAGTTAAGGATATTGCTGAGTTAATAGCTGAGATGATGTGAATGAATTGACAGTAAAAATAAATGATCAATTAATAAAATAAGAGGAGCATGATTTATGGATATTGTTGTATGTATAAAAAGAGTTCCTGATACTGCTGAGTCAGAAGTTAAGATTGACTCGACAGGTAAAGATATTGTAAAAGAGGGACTTGCTTTCAATATTAATGAAGCTGATAATTATGCCCTGGAAGAAGCCCTTCTAATCAAAGAGGAAATGGGAGGTACAGTTACTCTGGTAACAATGGGTACTGAAAAAGCAGAAGAAACTATTAAGATGGGATTAGCTAAAGGAGCGGATAAAGCAGTAAGGCTTGATGATCCTGCTTTTGCTGAATCGGATGGAGAAGTCACGGCCAGGATACTAGCATCAGCTATAAAGGATATGGAGTATGATCTGGTTTTGACCGGCTGTATTGCCACAGATAACTGGTATTCCCAGGTGGGACCTGCACTGGCAGAAATGTTAGGAATTCCTCATGCCAATATGGTAACCAAAGAGGAAATAAAGGATAAGAAAGTCCATGCTTTCCGTGAACTGGAGGGTGGTCTTTTAGAAAAACTGGAAATCGAACTTCCTGCAGTGCTCAGTATTCAGACTGGAATCAATGAACCACGGTATGCTTCTATAATGGGTATAGCTAAAGCCTCTAAGAAAGAAATTGAATTGAAAGGATTGAATGATCTTGGTTTGCAGGAGGATAAAGTTGGGGTAAAAGGATCAAAAACATCAATTGAAAAACTTGAGCTTCCGGTACAGGAAAAGATGGCAGAATTGATCTCAGGGGCACCTGAAGAAGCGGCAGAAAAATTATCCGGCATCCTGAAGGAAAGGGGGGTTGTATGAAAGAGATATTTGTACTGACAGAACACAGACAGGGGAAAATCCAGGATGTTACGTTTGAGCTTTTATCCGGAGCAGCCGGATTTGCTGAAGAAAATGACGGAAGTGTTACTGCTGTTCTTTTAGGTTCCGGTGTAGATGCTTTTATAGATGAATTAAAAGGATGGACTCATAAAATTCTGGTTGTCGAAGATGATAAGTTAAAGGATTTCAATGCTGATGCTTACCAGAAAGTTCTATCATCTCTAATTAAAGAATATAAACCTTACACAACCTTTATAGCTCAATCAGGTTTTGGTGTGGATGTAGCACCCAGCCTGGCAGTGGAATTAGATTATCCGCTTACAACCGATTGTTATGATATTAGCATAGAGAATGGACAGCTTATAGGTTATCGTCAGATGTACGGGGGCAAAGTTAATGCAATGATCAGGATTGCAGATTCACCGGGAACCATTATAACTATACGTCCTGCATCCTTCAAACCGGAAAAAGGTGATTTTAAAACAGAGGTGGTAAAAGCTGACTCCCCGTTAAAGGAAGAAATTACCTATCGTAAATTTTTAGAATATGTTGAAGCAGCGGTTGGTGAAGTTGATATTACCCAGGCAGATATTGTCATTGGAGTAGGAAGAGGGATAAAAGAAGAAGATAATATCCCTGTAGTTCAGGACCTTGCTGATACTCTGGGTGGCGTCCTTGCCTGTTCCCGTCCTATTGTGGATGCCGGATGGCTTCCCAAGGATCGTCAGGTGGGATCTTCAGGTAAAACAATAAAACCCAAACTCTATATTGCTTTGGGGATAAGCGGAGCATTTCAGCACGTCTCAGGCATAAAGAGTGCTGATACAGTAGTAGCTGTTAACAAAGACTGCAACGCTCCTATTTTTGGGGTTGCAGATTACGGCATTGTTGATGATTTACTGAAAGTAGTTCCTGCATTAACTAATAGATTCAAGGAATCAAAGGCAGATTAATATGGCAAAAATAGGTGTATATGTATGTCACTGCGGGATTAATATCGCTTCTACAGTGGATATTGAAAGAGTTGTAACAGCGGCTGAAAAGTATCATTCTGTAGCTGTAGCAAGAGATTATCCTTATATGTGTTCGGATCCTGGTCAGGAATTAATTAAAAAAGATATAAAAGAATATAAACTGGATCATGTTGTTATCGCAGCCTGTTCACCTCAAATGCATGAGTCCACTTTTAGAAAAACCTGTGAATCAGCCGGAGTGAATGCGTATTGTCTGGAAATTGCGAATATCAGAGAACAGTGTTCCTGGGTACATGATTCCAGAGAAGAGGCAACTGCTAAAGCTATTGACCTGGTGTTGAGTTCATTGTCCCGAGCGCAGCTTTTAAAACCTCTTGAAATTCAGGAAGTCCCGGTAACGAGATCTACTTTGGTAATAGGAGGCGGAATTGCCGGTATTCAGGCAGCACTGGATATTGCAGATGCAGGATTTAAAGTATATCTGGTGGAAAAGACTCCTTCTGTAGGCGGTCATATGGCACAGTTGGATAAAACTTTTCCCACTCTGGATTGTTCGGCTTGTATACTTACTCCTAAGATGGTGGATGTAGCAAATCATCCCAACATAGAGCTTCTGACCTATTCAGAAGTTGAAAAAGTAGAAGGATTTATTGGAAACTACCAGGCAACAATAAAGAAGAAACCCAGATATGTCGATGTTGATAAATGTACCGGATGTGGTCTATGTGCAGAAAATTGTCGTTTGAAAGATCGTATAGACAGTGAATTTGATGTGAATATGGGTAAACGTTCAGCAATTTATGTCCCATTTCCCCAGGCAGTTCCCTTAAAGTATACTGTTGATCCGGAAAACTGTCTTTTTGTCACCAGAGGGAAATGCGGTAAATATCCTCCCTGTAAAGATATATGTGAAGCAGGTGCTATCGATTTTGACCAGAAGGAAGAATACATTGATATTGACATTGGAACCATCATTGTGGCTACCGGATATGAAGTGTTTAATGCAGAGCGTAAACCAGAACTTGCCTATAAATACTATGAGAATGTTATTACCGGATTAGAATTTGAAAGACTGGTATCTTCTTCCGGCCCAACTGAAGGAAATATTATCATTGGCGAAAAAGTACCAAAGAAAGTAGTGTTTATACAGTGTGTAGGTTCAAGGGATAAAAATCTGGGAAATGAATACTGTTCCAGAGTGTGCTGTATGTATGCTATTAAACAGGCGCATCTGATTAAAGAAAAGATTCCGGATGCTCAGGTAACAATTCTATATATGGATATCAGATGTTTTGGAAAAGGATATGAGGAATTTTATGATCGTGTTCGATCCGAAGGAGTTATTTTCCGGCGGGCGATTGGATCTGAAATTTATAAAAAAGGGGATGGATTAGCAGTTCGTACTGAGGATACATTTTTGGGAAAAACAGTTGAAGTGGAGGCAGATCTGGTGGTGCTGTCAGTTGGTATGGAGATTGGTGAAGGTTCTAAGCAAATTGCTGATTTACTAAAGCTTTCTATGTCAACAGACGACTTTCTTATGGAGGCCCATCCGAAGTTAAGACCAGTAGATACTGCTACGGAAGGAATATTTCTGGCCGGCTGCTGTCAGGGTCCAAAAGATATTCCGGATACAGTTGCTCAGGCAAAAGCAGCAGCTGCTTCTGCAGTTATTCCCCTCAGTAAAGGAAAAGTTTTTATTGAACCTATTATAGCTACAACAAATCCGGATCTCTGTTCCGGCTGCCGAATATGCGAATCAGTGTGTGAATATAAAGCACCGGAATATGATGAGGAGAATGAAGTTATACAAATAAATGCAGCTTTGTGTAAAGGATGCGGTTCTTGTGCAAGTGCTTGTCCCAGCAGTGCTATCACCATTCAGCATTTTACAGATGCACAGATTTTAGCTCAACTGCATTCACTTTCTGGATGAATATGATAAATTTTATAAAATTTGATAAGATAAGAATTAAATGGATAAAATTTTGAATAAGTCAATAAGTAATGATAATTGGAAACCGAAAATAATTGGCTTTGCATGCAACTGGTGTTGCTATGCAGGAGCTGATCTAGCAGGCACTTCCCGGATAAAATATCCTGCAAACATAAGAATAATACGATTGATGTGTACTGGCAGGATTGATCCCACATTTATTCTTCAGGCATTTTTGGAAGGGATAGATGGTATATTTATCGGAGGATGCCATCCCGGTGATTGTCATTATCAGTCAGGTAACTATAAAGCCCTGAGGTGTATACAGCTAACCAGAAAAATGATACATCAATTAGGTGTTGATCCAGAACGTCTTCATCTGGAATGGATATCAGCTTCTGAAGGGAAGCTGTTTGCTGATGCAGTGTCAGTGTTCACGGATAAGGTTAAATCTTTAGGACCAAGTCCATTAAAAAAGAATAAGATGAATTATGTCAAATAAATCAGCAATAAATAGAGGACAGGTTCAGGTATATACCGGAAAAGGCAAAGGAAAGACAACTGCTGCTTTAGGATTGGCTCTGCGGGCTTGCGGTCATAACTGGAAGGTACTGATGATTTGTTTTATGAAAGGAGATCCTAATTATGGTGAGGTTATATTAGCAAGAAAAATCCCCAATTTCACCATAGTACAATCAGGATTACCTACTTTTGTTAAAAAAGGAGCCCCTTCAGAAGAAGATCTTCGGCTGGCCCGTGAAGGATTTCAGATGGCAGAAAAAGCGATCCAACAGAAAAAATATGACATGATCATTCTGGATGAAATTAATGTAGCTGTAGATTACGATTTACTGACATTAAAGGAATTACTTGAGTTGATAGACAAAAAACCTGCGGATGTGGAGCTTGTATTAACCGGACGCTCTGCCCATCCTGAAATAGTAAAAAGAGCTAATCTTGTCAGTGAAGTACTGGAAATAAAACATTATTATACAAAAGGGATTGATGGCAGAGAAGGCATTGAATATTAATAACTTATTAAAAAAATTCAATTCCGGAGACCGTTCGGCATGTGCGCGAATAATTTCAAAAATGGAAAATGAATCTTCTGATTCATCTGATCTTTTTAATGCAGTGTATCATAAAGTAGGGAATGCCCACCGAATAGGTATTACTGGTCCTCCCGGAGCCGGAAAAAGTACATTAGTTGAGAAACTCACACTTCAAATAAGAAAAAATGGGAATACTGTAGCAATAGTTGCGGTGGATCCTTCTTCCCCTTTCAGCGGTGGAGCAATTCTGGGAGACAGAATTCGGATGTCAAAGTTGTTTTTAGATCCGGGAGTATTTATTCGAAGTATGGCTACCAGGGGAAGTTTGGGGGGGATTTCTTCCAAAACCAGGGCAGTATGTGATCTTCTGGATGCATTTGGAAAAGATATAATTATAATTGAGACTGTAGGAGTAGGGCAGGCGGAATTAGATATAGTGAAAGCCGCTCATACAACGATTGTCTGCTTGGTTCCGGAATCAGGTGATGGTATCCAGGCCATGAAAGCCGGTCTGATGGAAATAGGTGATCTGTTTGTGGTTAACAAAGCTGACCGTGATGGTGCAGATCAGTTATATACAGAAATTGAGACGATACTTGATATGCTTCTGGATACTAATAAATGGCGTCCCCAAGTTTTTCAAACTATAGCAAAAGATGATAAGGGAATAGACAGTCTGATTAACGGAGTGAATGAACATTTTCAATATATAAAAGATCATGATCTGTTGATCAGTTATAAAGAGGAAAACATAAGATCCGGTGTTATTCAGGAATTACAGGGCAGATTTTCAGATTCGTTATATACTAATTCAAATATTAAAGCTTTATTTCGTAAAAATATCAAACAGGTCTGTGAGGGAAAAATGACTCCTGGAGAAGTAGTGGATAAGATGTGGCATATTTTATATAAAAAAGAATTGTAAAATTTGCAATAAAAGGTAATGAGACATGTCAAAAAACATAAAATCGGAAAAAAATAAATGGCAAAAAAAGTTTGAATCCTGTCAAAAAAGGGATATTAGTTTTAATACCGTATCAGGTGAACAGATCGAACCATTGTATACACCTGAAGATTTACAGGATTTTGATTATACCGAGGATCTTGGTTTTCCAGGTGAATACCCATTTACCCGGGGAGTATATGACTCCATGTACCGGGGAAGACTCTGGACTATGCGGATGTTCTCCGGTTTCGGCAGTGCTGAAGACACTAATAAACGCTACCATTATCTTTTAGAACACGGACAGACCGGTCTTTCCGTTGCTTTTGATTTTCCTACATTATATGGAAGAGATTCAGATGATCCCTTTTCCTGCGGGGAAGTAGGTAAATGCGGAGTAGCCATTTCATCTCTGGCTGATATGGAACGGCTGTTTTCCGGTATTCCCTTGGATAAAGTATCCACCTCGATGACCATAAATGGTCCGGCTGCAATTCTCTGGGCATTTTATATTGCAACAGCTGAAAAACAGGGAGTAGCATCAGAAAAATTACGGGGAACTATTCAGAATGATGTTCTCAAAGAATATATTGCTCAGAAATCCTGGTTAATACCTCCTGAACCATCAATGCGTCTTACAGTGGATACTATGGAATACGGTTCCAGACATGTACCAAAATGGAATACTATATCAATCTCCGGATATCATATCAGAGAAGCAGGTTCTACTGCAGTTCAGGAACTGGCATTTACTCTGGCAGATGGATTTGCTTATGTTGATGCTGGCATACAGTCAGGACTGGATGTAGACAGTTTTGCTCCCCGTTTATCTTTTTTCTTTAACTCCCATATTGATTTTTTTGAAGAGATAGCTAAATACCGGGCAGCCCGGCGTATCTGGGCCAGAGAAATGAAAAATAAATATGGTGCAAAGAATAAGCGATCTCTGCTCATGAGGTTCCATACTCAGACTGCGGGATGTACATTAACTGCCCAGCAGCCTGAGAATAACATAGTACGGGTAGCCTGGCAGGCTCTGGCTGCAGTGTTGGGTGGAACTCAGAGTCTGCATACTAATTCCATGGATGAAACATTGGCTCTTCCTTCGGAAAAAGCAGTTCTCATAGCACTCAGAACCCAGCAGCTTATAGCTCATGAATCCGGTGCGGTAAATACCATAGATCCTCTGGCAGGATCATATTTTGTAGAATCACTGACGAACAAGATGGAAGAAAAAGCATATGAATATTTTGATAAAATTAAGAATTTAGGAGGAATCATTAAAGCAGTTGAAATAGGATATCCTCAAAAAGAAATTGCTAAAGCTGCCTATCAATATCAGAAAGAAATCGAAGAAAAAAAGCGCATTATTGTGGGGTTAAATGAATATAAAATGAAGAATGAAAAAATTGAGATACCTATACTTGAAATTGACCCCCAGGTAGAAAATAATCAACATAAACGATTGGAGAAATTACGTAAAAAACGTGATAATCAAAAAGTAAAGCAAACACTGAATGATCTCAGAGATGCCTGTAATGGAACAGATAATCTCATGTATCCCATAATGGAAGCAACCAGAGCGTACGCTACACTGGGAGAGATAGCAGGAGTATTAAAAGAAGAATTTGGAGAATACAGAGAACCTCCCACATATTGGTAGAATTTATTTAGAGGTGTTTAATGGAAAGAAAAATTAAAATTTTATTAGGTAAACCAGGCCTGGATGGTCATGACCGAGGAGTAAAGGTTATTGCTCGTGCTTTACGGGATGCTGGTATGGAGGTTATATATACAGGTCTTCATCAGTCACCGGAAATGATTGTTGAAGCTGCTGTTCAGGAAGATGTTGATGCTGTCGGACTTTCGATACTTTCCGGTGCTCATATGACCTTATTTCAAAAAGTTAAAGAATTGATGAAAAAAAACGGAATTGAAGATACGTTGCTCTTTGGTGGTGGTATTATCCCGGATAATGACATTAAAAAACTCAATAAGATCGGGGTTGGACGGATCTTTACCCCCGGAGTTTTGACTGAAGAAATTATTACCTATATCAAAGACAATATAAAAACAGATGATTAAAAGAAAGAAAATTTACAATATATCAGATATTCAGACTCACGTTCGGGAAACAGCCAGAGATTTTGGTGAAAAAGAAATTTTACCTTATCTGCAAATGTATAATGGTTATTCTCCTGAATTTCCTCTTGACTTATATAAAAAGATGGTAGAGCAAGGTTTTATCGGATATACTACTCCTGAAAGTTTAGGAGGCAATGCAAAAACCTGGATTGAATATGCCACTCTCATAGAAGAAATTTCTTATTTTGATGCTTCAATCGGATTTATTATTTCCATAGGAAATCTGGCTTTATTGCCTATTGAATTCTTTGGAAATGAGGATCAGAAAAAGCTTTTTATAAAGAAAATGATACAGGGAAAAATGATCGGTGCTTTTGCTCTTACTGAACCTCAGGCTGGTTCTGATGCTGCTAATATTCAGACTAAGGCGGTATTTAAAAGCGATAAATATATTCTTAACGGAGAGAAACTTTTTATTTCCAGCGGTGATGTAGCTGATATAATTGTGTTGATTTGTCAGATCAAAAAAGGTTCGGAAAAAGGCTTGGGAGTTCTTCTGGTAGAAACTGAATCTCTTAAAGGATTAAACAGAGAAAAATTAAAAGATAAAATGGGATTACGAGGTTCTACTACAGCCAGACTGCATTTTAAAAACTGTCAGATACCGGAAGAATCATTATTGGGCACAATAGGTAACGGTTTTAAGATTGCTATGAAATCACTTGATTATTCCCGGGTAGCCGTTGCAGCTCAGGCAGTGGGACTGGCACAGGCATGCTTTGACAGATCAGTGCATTATGCAAAAAAAAGGGAGGTTTTCGGAAAACCTCTTTCCAGGCTTCCGGCAATTCAAAATATGATTGCAGACATGTCCTGCAGACTTGAAGCAGCCAGATTAATGACCTATAAAGCTGCTTTATTAATGGATGAAAATCTCTCTTTTACAGAAGAATCAGCTCAGGCCAAGTTATATAGTTCAGAATGTGTGAATTACATAGCTGATAAGGCAGTTCAGATCCAGGGAGGATACGGATATGTAGGTGAGTTATCAGATATTGAAAAACTATACAGAGATGCCCGGGTTATTCCAATCTATGAGGGCACTTCAGAGATTCAAAAAATGATCATTGCCAGAAATGAATTAAAATAGGAGGTATAAGGTGGGAAAAGAAAATATCAAAGTAGGGATTGTGACATACGGTGCATATGTTCCGAAACACAGAATAAAAGTGGAAGAGATAGCCAAAGTCTGGGGTGCAGATGCAGAAAGTTATAAAAAAGGGTTAGAGTTAAGGGAAAAATCAGTCCCAGCTCCTGATGAAGATACTATAACAATGTCTGTGGAAGCAACCAGAAATGCTTTGATGCGAAGTCCTGTAAATCCGTTGGATATTGGTGCTGTCTATATTGGTTCGGAATCACATCCCTATGCAGTTAAGCCGTCCGGTACCACTGTTGCAGAAGCGATCGGCGCTACTCCTGATATTCACTGTGCAGATTATGAATTTGCCTGTAAGGCAGGATCTGAAGCTATGTATGTAGCTCTGTCACTGGTAAAAGCAGGGGAGATGAAATATGCCCTGGCTATTGGGGGTGATACTTCCCAGGGAGCACCTGGAGATGCTTTAGAGTATTCTACTGCAGCAGGTGCCGCAGCTTTTATTATGGGATCAGACAATCTTATTGCGGAATGCGAATATACCCATTCTTTTATGACAGATACACCTGATTTCTGGAGAAGAGAATATCAGTATTATCCTCAGCATGCAGGACGTTTTACCGGCAAACCTGCTTATTTCAAGCATGTCCTCGGTTCTGCTGAAGCTATATTGAAAAAAAGCGGGATGAAACCGGATGATTTTACCTATGTGGTATTTCATCAGCCCAATGGAAAATTTCCTCAAAGAGCAGGGAAAATACTGGGATTCAGCAAAGAACAGATTGCTCCGGGATGGCTTGCACCTACTCTCGGGAATACATATTCCGGTTCTTCTCCTATGGGTTTAACGGCTGCCCTGGATGTATCAAAACCCGGTGATAAAATTCTTATGGTTTCTTACGGATCAGGTGCAGGGAGTGATTCTTTTATATGGGAAGTAACCGATAAGATCGATGAAGTACGGGATAAAACAGCAAAAACCAGGGAACAGTTAGAAAAGAATATACGCTATATTGATTATGGAATGTATGCAAAATTCAGGAAAAAGATCAGGAAGAATGTGTGATATATGTGTATGAGAACGTAAGAACTTGGGAATTTTGACGTGTAGAAATTATAAATGACCGCAGACGGCGGACAGCGGACCGCGCGGTCAGCGGTCTCTTTAATAAATGTAATTATGCTATATGAATATGAACAAATTTTTGATTGTCAAACTAATAAGGGGAGATGCTCATGGACTTTCCGGATTTAATAACTGGATTACCGCAAGCAGATATTCCTTTTAAAGGGGTGAGGGGATGGATTCTGCAGGGTGATGATCAGCAGATAGTTTTTATGGATATTGCCCCTATTGGTAAAGTTGATGAACATACTCACAGTGCTCAATTTGGAGTATTGCTGGATGGAGAAATGTCATTGACAGTAAATGGAAAAACCACTAGACATAAAAAAGGAGACAGTTATTTTATTCCGGAGCACGTACCGCATTCTGCAGTTTTTCATACTCAGGTGAAAGTTATGGATATGTTTAATGAAAAAGAAAGATATAAGGTAAAGCTGACATAAAGTAAGAATGTGATAGCTTTAGAAGTCACCATAGACCGCAGACCGCGGACGGCAGACAGCTAATTGGTTTTCGGTCTGGAATAAATATTTTATTAGTGATTTGATAAACAAAAGGAAAAAATGAAAAGAAAACAGTTACTCTTTAGTTTATTATTATTAATTATCGTCAGTAATATAGTTTATTCACAGAATGATGGATTTAAACTGACTCCACTGACTGTTCAGAAAATCATGCGTAATCCGGATGAGTGGATAGGAGTTTCACCGTCGCGGATTCATTTCTCCGAGGACGGGTCAAAAGTTTATTTTTACTGGAATCCAGAAAAAGCAGAAAGTGATTCCCTGTACTATGTTCCCAGTAGCGGTGGAACTCCACAAAAAGTATCGTATTCCCAAAGAAGGTCTCTTCCTTCACAGAACGGTGATTATAATCAGGAACGTATCAAAAAAGTATATTCACGGAACGGTGATTTATTTGTTTTAAATATTAAAAATGGTAAAGAAGAGCAGCTCACCAATACACTTGAAACTGAACACAATCCAAAATTTACTGGAGATGGGAAAAAAATTGTATTTCAAAAAGATAATGATCTCTATATACTGTATCTGTCTACCGGAAAATTAGAACAGCTTACGAATTTTCAAAAGCAATCCGGCAGAGATGTTTCAGATGAATTCAAACACGTTCAGTCTGAACAGGATACCTGGCGCAGCAGGGAAGCATTAAACCTCAGCAGAATCCTGAGTAAGCGAAAAAGAAAACAGGAGGTATCTAAAAAAAATCAAAAAGCAGAAATACCGGAACGGCCTCAGAGAATCATCATTGGTAACAAGAGAGGCATCGGACTTCAGCTTACTCCTGATGAACGGTTTGTTATATTCAGTTTGATGAATCTTCCGAATAATATAAAGCGGACCAAAGTTCCTCAATACGTTACTGAATCTGGATATATCGAAGAGCTGACATCCCGTTCAAAAGTCGGCACTCCTTATGGCTGGGTAGAACTTGGGATATATGATTGTGAACAGGATAGTGTTTATTATGTTTCTGATGAACAAATCCCGGGAATATATGATCAGCCACCTTATTTAGAAGAGTATACAAATAAGAAAAAAGATCAAAACAAAAATAAAAGGTCCGAAGAACCTGAGAAAAAGAGAAAAATTGTTTCAGAGAATGATAAGAAAAGTGCCCGGAAAGTATCATATTCCTTACCTGTTTGGTCTGAGGATGGGAAATATGCTGCTGTAGAGATCCATGCTTCAGATAATAAAGATCGATGGATTATGCAGCTGATCACTGAGACAGGTGAACTTAGGCTTCTTGACCGGCAGCACGATGAGGCCTGGATCGGTGGACCCGGGATTCGTAGCTGGTATGGCAGAAATCAAATTGGCTGGATGCCAAATAACCGGCATCTCTGGTTTCACTCAGAAGAATCGGGATATTGCCATCTTTATACTGTGGATGTGATCACCGGGGAGAAAAAGGCATTGACCAGTGGTGAATTTGAAATTTATTCTCCTCAGATGTCACACAATGAAAAATACTGGTATTTTACTGCAAATAAAGAACATCCAGGTGTACGTCATTTTTATAGAATGCCGATTAAGGGCGGAGAAATGGTCAGAATAACCAGTATGACCGGTAATAATGATGTAACACTGTCTCCGGATGAAGAAATATTGGCTGTCCGTTATTCCCGCTCGAATCGTCCCTGGGAACTGTATATTATGGAAAATAAACCAGGAGCAGAAGCTGAAAAAATTACTTCATCTCTCAGTCAGGAGTTTTTATCCTATTCCTGGCATAAACCTGATATTATTACGTTTTTTGCCAGAGACGGGTCAGATGTATATGCAAGGTTATATCGCCCTGAAAGTCCAGAACCTTATGGACCTGCAGTGATATTTGTACACGGAGCTGGTTATATGCAGAATGCACATAAATGGTGGTCAAGTTATTTCAGAGAGTATATGTTTCATAATCTACTGACAGAGCACGGATATACTGTTCTGGACATCGATTATCGGGGCAGCGCAGGTTATGGAAGGGATTGGCGTACTGCCATTTACCGGCATATGGGAGGTAAAGATCTTACTGATCAGGTTGACGGAGTAAAATTTTTGATCAAAAACTATGATATGGATCCAGAACGCATCGGAATATACGGCGGTTCATACGGAGGGTTCATTACTCTGATGGCAATGTTCACTGTTCCGGATATATTTAAGGCAGGAGCAGCCTTGCGTGCAGTTACTGACTGGGCGCACTATAATCATTCCTATACCAGTAATATTCTTAATACTCCTGTACCGGACAGCCTTGCCTATAAACGCAGCTCTCCGATTTATTTTGTAGAAGGACTAAAAGGATCACTGCTCATGGGTCACGGAATGCTCGACAGGAATGTTCAGTTTCAGGATATTGTTCGGCTCACTCAGCGGCTGATTGAACTGGGCAAGGAAAACTGGGAACTGGCCGTATATCCATTGGAAGGGCATTCGTTTCAAGAGCCTTCCAGTTGGACCGATGAATACAGACGTATTTTTAAACTGTTTGAAGATAATTTAAAATAGATTATTAATAAAAATTTTGAGGAGGTATGATGAGAGAAGTTGCTGTTGTAGGTGTAGGGATGCAGAAATGGGGTGAAGTATGGGAAAAATCCTTGCATGAATTATTTGTAGAAGCTGCCCTTACAGCGATTAAAGATGCAGGAGTGGATCATATTGATTCTATGTATGTTGGCTGTATGTCCAGCGGGCTGTTCAACGGTCAGGAACATATTGGATCTTTGCTGGCAGATTTTCTTGGAGCAGCTCCCATTCCTTCAACCCGGATAGAATCAGCCTGTGCTTCAGGCGGTGTAGCATTTCGCACCGGGTTTATCGAAGTTGCATCCGGAATGAGCGATATTGTTCTGGCCGGCGGAGTTGAAAAAATGACTGATGTAGGTGGAGATGAAGCCACCTATGCTCTGGGAACTGCTGCTTTTCAGGATTATGAAGGATTTAACGGCACTACGTTTCCTGGTATTTATGCTATGATAGCACACAGACATATGCACCAGTTCGGAACTACTCCGGAACAGCTGGCCCAGGTTGCTGTTAAAAATCATAGAAATGGTTCCATGAATCCTTTAGCACAGTACCCCATGAAAATTACAGTAGATCAGGTGTTGAATTCAGTAATGATTGCTGATCCACTCCATATACTGGACTGTTCTCCCATAACTGACGGAGCTGCTGCTGTAATTTTATGTCCGGTAGAAATGGCAAAAAAACTGGGAAAACCAATTATCAAAATAATAGGATCCGGACAAGCTACAGATACTATAGCTCTGCATGACAGAGAGGACATTACTTTTTTAAATTCTACTGCAAAAGCTGCTGAAATTGCTTATAAAATGGCTGATAAAACTCCGGAAGATATTGATATTGCCGAAGTACATGACTGCTTCACAATAGCAGAAATCTGCATAACAGAGGCATTAGGATTCTGTGAGAGAGGTAAAGGTGGTGAATTTGTTGAAAGCGGTAAAACTGACATAGGAGGTCAAATACCCATAAATACCAGTGGAGGTCTGAAATCTAAGGGTCATCCGGTAGGAGCCAGCGGTATAGCGCAGGTTATAGAAATAGTTCATCAGTTGAGGCAAGAAGTTGATAAACGTCAGGTAGATGGCGCAAAAATCGGATTAACTCAGAATATGGGCGGCAGCGGAGGCAGTGCAGTTGTACATATTTTGGAGGGAGAATAAAATGATAGCACCAAGAATTCATCGGGCAATGCCCCAGCGATACAGATATCAGGCAAATAAGTGTATGAAATGTGATAAAATATTTTTTCCGCCGCGTCAAGTCTGTCCGGGGTGTAAATCCGAAGATCTTGAGCCTGTAACTTTGAACAGACAAGGGAAACTATTATCCTATACCATAATCAGAGTACCCCCAAGTCAGTTTAAAGATGAGGCCCCCTATGCTGTGGGAATCGTAGAATTAGAAGGAGGGGGTCGTATAACAGCTCAGATCGCTGACTGTGATTTCGATGATTTAGAAATTGATATGCCGGTGAGAATGGAATTCAGACGAATTCAGGAAGAAGGAGAAGCAGGGGTCATATGTTACGGATATAAGTGTGTACCGGTTTGAGAGATTATTATACTATTTTAAGTCCGTGATAACTTTTTTTAATATTCATTGAGTGTAACAAGATAAGAAAGTACCCACGAAAGACACGAAACACACTAAATATTTTTATTGAATTTTATCGGAGAAAAAGGGTATTTATTTCTCTCAGAATATGAATTCCATCTGGATTCCGGTGTATGGACGCATATACATCAAAAGAAAGTTGGAGATGAATTTTCTCTGGATAATGCTTTGAATACCTATCAGGAAGATTTAAGTAATGCTCTTTTGGAAGCAATACGAAAACGTCTGTACAAGACTTACGTCGATGAGGCCTACAGGTTAACAGATATACTTGAGAAAGAAAAAACTCCTCAAGTAAAAAAATTAAACCGGGAATTAAGTGAATTGCAGTATTTTTCAGTTGTTAATGTTAAAGAGTGAAATATCAGTATTATTTTTTGTCTACCTGATCTCTGAACAAAATTAGTTTCTGCTCACTTAAAGCTATATTAGTTAAAAATTTTTTGAATTTAAGATATTTCTCTACCGGAATATGGGTTGTATTCAAATCAAATTCTCTGGAAAAAGAAGCACTGCCTGATTTATTAATAATAAAATCCCATTCATAGGTTCCGAATTCAGATCCAACAGAATCCTGTAGAACGCTGCTTATACATTTCCATGATTCAGGATAAGTAAAATTTACTTTATCAATAATCTTCAAAGGATGCTTTAATACAATATCTGAACTTCGGTAAATACTGGGAAACATTTTATACAAATTAAAAGTACTCAAAGCATCAAGAAAAATTGTATACAAATGGTCACTTTTTAATACCATAAGAGAAGAGGAATAATTTCCCGTTACCTTTAAAGGCTGATTGAGCTCATTAAGATTTTCAATATCAATTAACTGATTCATATTGACTGAATAACTACCAAAAATATTTTTAGTAAGCCATGTATAGTAATTAGATGGATGTAGATCATTCAGCTGATGACGGATTTCCAGTGCCTGGGATCCATGAATCCTATGGGCTATTGTCCCCGAACAGGTACCATTATTAAAAATTTTCATGTCCCATACTCTTTCAGATAAATTATAGTCAGATGGATAAGAAGGTGTTACGGTTATTTTAGATTCTTTTTCTTTAACAACCAGTACATTTCTGTTTTGATCATACCAGGGTATTTTGCCAAAAGGGATGTATTTTTCAGTTGGATCCATCCAGATTTCCTGTCCGTTTTCTAATTCCGACTTAACCATTACATGATTAAAGAAGGAATTGGATACCAGATGAGTATCTATTTTACCATTATACCAGGTAGAAATCAGAACAGGAAAGGTTTTGATTCCTAATGAATTTGCCATAGCAATAATCAGAGTTGCCATATCTTTACAGTCGCCATAACTGTTTCTTAAGATTGTAGAGGCGAAGTGAGGCTGATATCCTCCCTTACCAATTTCAATGGCTATATAGCGTAAGTTACTATGAACATAATTGAATATGTGCTTTAATTTGGAATACTGTGACTTTGTATTATTAACTAATTGCTCAGTAAATTCTTTAATTTCCTTATTTGGCCTCATTCTATCTTTGGCGAGATCTAAATACCAGTCACCAATATCATTCCAAGTGTGTATCCCAATAGGCGAGAATATAATTTTTCTTAAATCCATTGTACCGGGTGCAGAAGCAAATTCCTTTATATAAGGCGGGATATTATTGCTTTGCCAGATTCTGGTTATGTTTTCAAAACTGACAGACTCTTCAAAATGGATGTATTTTTCATCTCCGTATATTTTCCATTTCAGATTTATTGATTCCGGACTGATGATTTTGTATCTGGAAACAAGGGTGGGAATGTCCCGCTGAAAAGGCCATTCTGACATTATGAACAGATCATTGACGACTATATCCCAGCTGTATTCTACAATACAGCCATTTTTGATCCCGGGCATAGTAAATCTTTTGGATCTGGCATCAGAATAGTACACATATTCAGTATATAAATTTGTATCATATATCTGGTTTTGCAAAACCTTAATCTCTGATCCATCTGGCAGTATAGTCTTTGCTTGTATGTTTTTAATCCGCATATGAGATTCATACGGTATGATTACATTGGCAAAATTATTACCTCTTTTATTGAGTATTTTAATAGCGGTCTTTCGGTGGATAATGGATTTTCTTTCTGTGTTTCTGTCATAGATTTCAGTTACTGCTTCATCCAGCAGGACAACTGCTCCTGCATCAGGATATTGCCTTTGTAAAGCTGTAAAATCAGCATCACTGTACTGGGGGAAAAAAATCCCCGAAAATTTTGTTGTTGGATTACATCCCAGCAAGAAAATAAAGAAGATAATATATTTAAAATAATTATAATGTTTCATTGACTTGTTGTTATATTTAAATTCTCTTTTTTATAATCATAAGAATTAATATATAAAAAAAGACTTAGATTAACAAGAATTGATTAATATGATGATTCCAGGTGCCATTTATTGTTAATTTTCAACAATTTTTTTTAATCAATTTCTAATATTAATATAATATAAGAGAAATATTAAAGATAAGCCTTAAACGAAAAAGATCCTGTAATCATATTGTCGGAATATATAATCTTGTAAAGCTGCCAGATGAGTTTAGTTTTCCCTCAGGTCATACTGCAGGTGCATGTATGGTTACAATAATTTTAAGTTACTTTTATCCCTTGGTACTTATTCCTGGTTTACTTTTTTGTGTGATTGTGGGGTTATCGCGTATTTACAATGGAGTACACTATTCCAGTGATGTTTTGTGCGGTGCAGGTTTGGGTATCATATTTGCCATTTTTTCTTTACACGGATTACAGAGTTACTTTACCATATATAAACAGACTTTATCCGGAATTGGACAGTTATAATCCAAATTTAATTCATGTTGTCAGTCCGACACTTCATGGTATTTATGGATTGAGATATGCACGGCGCCGTGGTATACATGCAGTGACCTGTTATCACACAAATTTTATTGATTATTTATCCAGTACGGAATTATCAGTATGGTATGCCTCTTCTGATTTATTTGTATTTCCTTCTACAACCGAGACTTTTGGAAATGTGATTTTGGAAGCATTTGCTTCCGGATTACCTGCGGTTGTGGTCAATAAAGGAGGATGTGCTGATCTTGTAACCCCTAGAGTGAATGGATACATAGCAAAGCCCCATGATTCCCTTGATTTTGCCACTAAAATATCCTTTTTTCTGAATAGCAAAAGCTCCATAGATCATTTCAGTCTTGCTGCGATTGAAACTGCACAGAACTATAACTGGAATGTAATTAATAAGAATTTAATAGATAGTTATAGAAAGTTAGTTTTTTGTCAAAATTGATTCTATAAAATTTAGTATTTTGATAAAAGCAATGTTTCTACTCGTTTCAAGATTCCTGTTTTGGAACGTTTTTTTTTAAAGAAACTCTGTTTCTTGTGACATTTTTGTATTTGTATTCTGTCATAATTCATTGTCAGAATCACAGATAACGCAGATAAAAGGATGGCGCAGATAAAAACTGCCGAAGACATCATTAATCTGTGTTATCTGTTACAATCGGTAATTGAGACCTCCTTCACATCAAATTATTCATTATACATTATTCATTAAAAATCTGTGTCATTTACGGCATCTGTGGCTATCTGCGATTCAGACTTTATTGTTTTGAATTGGCATGATAGAGACCAAGAGCATCATTAAACGTTCCTACGGAGACCGTAAGAACGAGATGGTAAATTATTCAGCCACAGAATGACACGAATTATCACGGATTTATGTTATTTAGTTGGTTTTTAATCTGTGTGTATCCATGATAAAATTCGATACCGATTACGATTCCGATACCGATACCGAGGTGTAATTCAGACTCGCAGCACCTCCTTTTTTCCTGTCATTCCCGGATGTTTTAGTCGGGAATCCATCCTGCAACCACACCCCTGGATTCCTGCCTTCGCAGGAATGACAAAAACAAAAAACTTCAAAACGCCGGATGTTTTGAATTGGTTTGATAAAGACACAGAGTATCATACTAAACATTCCTATGGAGAAAGGTTGTGTGAAAACTCTGATTATCGTTTACAAGTAGAATTTGGTGTTATAAAATTTACTGTTTTTATTGATCTTAAAACATGCCAAACACCCGGGGTTTGGTCGTTTTCACACAATCTGAGACCGTAGGAACGAGATGAATTGAATAAATAATGTATCATTGCGTTCGTCATTCGTAATTGCTTCCCTTTACGGGAATTCCAGCTTTCACGGGTATTACATGATTGCTGAAGTTGTAAGACCCCGGGTGTTTAAATTACGAATTAAGCTATACATAAAATAGACTATTAAGCTGTTCAGGCCACAGGTCCAATTTTTTTCCATAATCTCAACCTTACTTGAATCTTGTTTGATTATTTACTACATTACACGAGATTTTAATTATAGTAAACAGGAGTATTGTATGAAATATCGTTTACAAAGAGAAATTGAAAAACTGAAGAAGTCAATACTTACTCTGGGCGCATTGGTTGAGGAACGGTTATATATGGCAATCCGGTCCATAAATCAGAGAGAAAAAAACATTGCTTTAAATGTGATAGACGGAGATCGGGAAATTGATGATATGGAGGTTGAACTGGAAGAGGAATGTTTAAAGCTACTGGCATTGCATCAGCCGGTAGCTATAGATCTGCGTTTTATTATTGCTGTTTTAAAAATCAACAATGATCTGGAAAGGATCGGGGATCTGGTGGTTAATATATGTGAACGTGCATCGTATATGGTAGAACAGGAAGAAGTTCCTGTTCCTTTCGATTTTAATGCTATGTCTGAAAAAGTCAAAACTATGCTTAAAACAAGTCTTGATTCACTGGTTAATATGGATACTGATCTTGCTCATAAAGTACGTAATATGGATGATGAAGTAGATGATATTAACAGACAGATGTTTAATCAGGTATATAAGGGGATACCGGAATCGCCTGAACATATTGGTGTATACTTGAATCATTTAAGTGTATCCCGTCATCTTGAGAGGATAGGGGATCTGGCTACAAATATTGCTGAAGATGTTATTTATATGGTAGAAGGAAAGATCGTCAGACATGCACCGGATACGAATAATCAATAAAAAAAACGCGGGTTATTCACATGTAAGATCCTGAAAACCCGCGTTTCACCATTAAGGGGGGGATGGTGGTAATCTATTATTTCAATTTAATTGTTTATATATACCCATCACAAATAATCCCTTATGGATATACTTTCTATTAATTATTTAAGTAACATTAATTTTCTGGTTACTACCTGAGAAGCTGTAGATAAACGATAGAAGTAAATTCCTGATTCAAAACGTGTTGCATTCCACATAACATTATGTTCACCTTTAGCCTCAAATTTATTTACCAACGTAGCTACTTTTTGTCCCAGAACATTAAAGACCTCAAGTGTTACCATACCAGCCTGAGGAATAGAATATCGTATCTTTGTTTCCGGATTAAAAGGATTAGGATAGTTCTGTTCAAGAACAACATTCGTAGGAATATTATTAAGATTGTTAATCCCACCTTCTGCAATTCCGGTGTACATTGCCAGGTTATCATAGGCAGCGCCGCCCTGAACCGGTCTGGGATCAAGGGTGCTGTCCTGAGTTCTGCTGATAACTCTGAGAGGAGAGGTGGTTACGATTTCATTATAAGTAGCTGCATTGGAAAAATAATTTGCTTCCCAGGTGTTATCACCTATTTCTGTCCAGGTATTGCCGGAAGCAAAATTAAACCAGAGGTTGTTTTCAAACACGATCTGTCCGTCATCAAGACGTTTTTTACTGTCCTGAATGTAAGAATCAGTTTGTTCTATACTGACTGCAATACCGCTTCTGTCCCCGAAAATGGAGTTTTTGTATTCTCCGCCCCAGTTATCCCGCAGTTTCAAGCCTTCATCATCCTGGCTGGAGGTCATTCCCGGTCCCAGATAGGTGGCATTGTATATCACCGGATAGGCAAAGGGAGTTCCGTCTTCCGGATCATGACCGCCGTCATGTTCACCGCAGCGTCCGGCTGCAGCTGTATCCTGAATGGCAAACAAAAACTGCATTTTGCTGCGTATTCCCATATCATGATCAAAGGCATCATCGCCGCAGAACGCTGCCACCAGATGTTTACAGTTTACGGTGCCGCCAAACCATTCAAATCCATCATCACTGTTGCTGAACACTTCGATGTACTCAATGGTGGTGCCGTCCCCGACTGCACCCATGGTCAATCCGTTGATCTCATCACCGGGAGCCAGCTCTGTCCCCCCGTGACGAATGGAAACATAGCGCAATATACCGGAACAGTCATGATCATTATTTCCGCCGAACCTGGTTCTGTCTGACTGCTCGGATATTCCTTCGATATAGCTGTAGCCGCCGGTTTCATTGATCACTGCATTTCCTAACAGTATCAGTCCGGCCCACTGACCTCTGGTATCAAAACTGACATCATAGGGGGTAGAGATATCATCACTATAGGTAGTAAAAATAATGGGATTCTCTGCGGTTCCTTCTGCATAAATTTCTGCATCCTGACAGATAATCAGACCGCTGGCATTTTCACCAGTACCAGCCTTGCCTTTGATAACCGTACCTTCTTCAATGTTGAGCACCGTACCAGCTTCAACATAGACCAGACCCTCCAGCACATAAATATTGTCTGCAGTCCAGAAGACCTGATCGCCTGCCTGAATATCATTATCTGTAACAGTGACTTCAGCAGCAGGAGTTGCAGCATCAGCTAAGAAACCGTATTCATCCAGCGCTGTCCAGCCCCGCATCCAGTTGCTGGAACCAAACGCTCCTTTGTAGTTCACCTGCTCGAAAAATCCATCATTAGGTACAGTAGCTAAATTATCATAGGCAGCGCCGCCCTGAACCGGTCTGGGATCAAGGGTGCTGTCCTGAGTTCTGCTGATAACTCTGAGAGGAGAGGTGGTTACGATTTCATTATAAGTAGCTGCATTGGAAAAATAATTTGCTTCCCAGGTGTTATCACCTATTTCTGTCCAGGTATTGCCGGAAGCAAAATTAAACCAGAGGTTGTTTTCAAACACGATCTGTCCGTCATCAAGACGTTTTTTACTGTCCTGAATGTAAGAATCAGTTTGTTCTATACTGACTGCAATACCGCTTCTGTCCCCGAAAATGGAGTTTTTGTATTCTCCGCCCCAGTTATCCCGCAGTTTCAAGCCTTCATCATCCTGGCTGGAGGTCATTCCCGGTCCCAGATAGGTGGCATTGTATATCACCGGATAGGCAAAGGGAGTTCCGTCTTCCGGATCATGACCGCCGTCATGTTCACCGCAGCGTCCGGCTGCAGCTGTATCCTGAATGGCAAACAAAAACTGCATTTTGCTGCGTATTCCCATATCATGATCAAAGGCATCATCGCCGCAGAACGCTGCCACCAGATGTTTACAGTTTACGGTGCCGCCAAACCATTCAAATCCATCATCACTGTTGCTGAACACTTCGATGTACTCAATGGTGGTGCCGTCCCCGACTGCACCCATGGTCAATCCGTTGATCTCATCACCGGGAGCCAGCTCTGTCCCCCCGTGACGAATGGAAACATAGCGCAATATACCGGAACAGTCATGATCATTATTTCCGCCGAACCTGGTTCTGTCTGACTGCTCGGATATTCCTTCGATATAGCTGTAGCCGCCGGTTTCATTGATCACTGCATTTCCTAACAGTATCAGTCCGGCCCACTGACCTCTGGTATCAAAACTGACATCATAGGGGGTAGAGATATCATCACTATAGGTAGTAAAAATAATGGGATTCTCTGCGGTTCCTTCTGCATAAATTTCTGCATCCTGACAGATAATCAGACCGCTGGCATTTTCACCAGTACCAGCCTTGCCTTTGATAACCGTACCTTCTTCAATGTTGAGCACCGTACCAGCTTCAACATAGACCAGACCCTCCAGCACATAAATATTGTCTGCAGTCCAGAAGACCTGATCGCCTGCCTGAATATCATTATCTGTAACAGTGACTTCAGCAGCAGGAGTTGCAGCATCAGCTAAGAAACCGTATTCATCCAGCGCTGTCCAGCCCCGCATCCAGTTGCTGGAACCAAACGCTCCTTTGTAGTTCACCTGCTCGAAAAAATGGTTTTGTCCAATACCCAGATTAAATGATATCAAGGTTAATAGTAACGTTATTATCCATCGTTTTTTCATATTTACCTCCATTATTAGTAAAGTTTCATGAGTTTAAAATCATTATAAAAATCATACTGTCTCTTACTAAACCTTTTCCTCCTTTCATTTCTTATTTTTCAAAAATATATTAACAAATATAAACTACTATTTAATTGTTATAGTTTTATATGTAAAATATTTAATTTATGTTATAATTTATACCCAGTGAAAACGTTCTTCCTTTTCTATAAAGCTGGGAAATAAAAATTTTATTTTTAAACTCATGCAACTTTTTTTCTTCGCTGTTTAGTAAATTTTTTGCAGAAAATTTAAGCGATATATGGGAGGATATATTCTTAGACAAAGTAAAATTTAAGGTTTCTGCCGGTTGTTGATATACATCCGGAGTGCTGCCTTTACCGATTGCCGCAAGTCTTTCTCCGAATATATTAAAATAAACACTTGAAGATAACCCCATTTCATAATTATCATATCCCAAAATTACATTTAACAAATAGGGGGACTGCCCCTGAAAAGGTCTGGTAGATGCAGCTTCCGGATTGGTTTCTCTGCTCAAAGCCAGTTCTTGAGGATTGATATCGACCTGTGAATGAATGAGAGTTACATTTGAACCAAAACTGAAATTTTTTAATTTTGATGATATCATTTCCAGATTTTTCCTCACTTCAAATTCCAGACCATAGGAAAGAGCTACATCAACATTTTCCCAGGTCAGCCAGTAATTATTATTTTTAATCACTATTTCAATTGGATTAAAGAATTTTTTATAAAAAACACTCAATGCCAGTAATTCACCCGGTTGAGTAAACCACTCCCATCTGAAATCAACATTATCAATTAAGGTTCTTTTTAAGTCCTGATTACCCTGATATTTATCACCTTCTTTGAAATCATAGGATACAAAACTTGAAATTTCACGGAAACTGGGCCGGGCCAGCGTTTTACTGTACGCAAGCCGTACATTCATATTGTCAGTAAGACCGTATATAAAATTTAAAGAAGGTAGATAATCTTCTGTTTTGATAATTCCTTTTGGCTCATCCGGATCTTTACTCACTACTTTCATATCAGTTGTTTCGTATCGTAACCCTCCTATAAAGCGTATTCGGGTTAATAGTTTTAAATCAGCCATTACATACCCGGCATTAATATGCTGATCACCACTGTAATTACTTGCCAGTTGTTCAGTTTCCTGAATATATATACCAAATAAATTATATATATTGCCATCCGGAGCTGTCCAGGTGCCTGTCTGACCAAGATGTGAATTATCAAATAACTCGTATATATCACCATCTGCTTGCCGCAGAGTTGTTCCAATTTTAGACCCTGATTCATATTTAAATCTTCTTTCAGTGAAAATTCTTGTTTTGACCGCACTGGATATACCGAATTTTATTTTTCCCGTTCTGCTGTTTTCGAATAATGTGATATCGAACTTTCCTTCATATCTGTCTTCATCCAGATAACGAAAATATCGTTCCTGAGGTATATTGGTTTTTACTCCATAATTGCCCGATGCTGTCTGGTAGTAAGTGAAAAACCTGTGATCAGGTTCGTCCTGAATGGAATTCGCAAAAGAAATTTTCCAATCTACTCTGGTGCCTTGCAAAGATTTCAATAAATGTTCACCATGCAGCTGATAAGAAGAAAGTCTCCTTTCATTATACTGTTGAGAATAGACTTTATATATATCATCGTCTTTTAAATCATAAGGGAAAGCACCATCAAAGAGTCTTGCTTTACTTAATCCATTTTGATTATGCATAACCGTAAAGCTCATAATAGTAACCGGTGACAGTTTAAGAGATGTTTTTACATTGGCTCCCCATAACACCTCATCAACAGTTTGATGATCATTTAAATTGAATATATTTTCCAGGCCGGTAGCCTGATCAGAATATGCTTTAAGCACCCAGCGTGCATATGTTCCTGAGTCATAATTATTATAACTTCTGTTATAGGTTAAACTCCCGATATATCCCAAAGTTTTTCCTAAAATTTTTGTTTGATTCCCAATAGAAAATGAGTATCTCTGATTTAAAGGGATTTGCATTTTTTTAGGTGACATACTGTTATTGAAAGCCTTTGTTGTCTGATCAACATACTGAGCCATATTATTGTCTGTACGTGCTTTGACAATATCGATCTCTCTGAGAGTGTCCGGAACAATTCCAGGTATATCCATTGATCCATCTGACATTCCCAGCCACAATAAATCACCTGCATTTCGTATACTCAAACCATTGTCCTTAAAGCTGGTTTGAGTATTATATGATGTTGAGGCAGAAAAAGACAGATTAAAATTATTGGGAAAGTCCTTGGTATGGATGTCAATTGTTCCGCCTGAGAAATTACCAGGCTTGTCTGGAGTAAAACTTTTAGTAGTAACTATATTATCAAGCAGGGCAGAGGAGATAATATCTACATTAGCTGAACGTTTGTAAGGGTCAGTACCCGGCAGTTCTATACCGTTTAACTGAGTACTGGTATATCTGTCACCAAGACCTCTGATAAAGATGTATCTACCATCAACTACAGAAGCCCCTGTAACCTGATTCATGGCTTCAGCTGCATTTCCACTTCCGGTACGACTCATCGTTTTGATACTGACTGCATCACTGACTGCTGCTGATTTCTGGCGATCCTTTAAAAGAATTGCTTCTGTATTTCTTATAGCCTTGGCAGAGACAATAACTTTTTCTCCCTGAATTGCCTCAGGAACCATTGATATATTAATTTCTGTAACCTCTTTTGGTTTTACTGTAACATCTGTTATTTCCGAAGGTTTAAAACCCATATAAGTTATTTTCAAAGTGTAGGTTCCGGCTGGAATAGTACCTATACGATAATCACCTTTCATATCTGATGCAGTACCGATACTTGTTCCCACAAGATAAATATTTGCACCGAATAAAGGATTTCCACTTTCTTTTTCTACCACTGTACCGGTAATTATTCCAGTAGCTGAAGATCGAGGAAAAACACTGGGTGTTATAAAACAGATGAAAATTAAAAATGTGATAAATTTTAAAAATTTCTTTTGAATCTTTTGATTTACGGTCATTTTTCCCTCCCTTAAAGGTTTTTAACTGTTTTCAATTAATCGTTCATTAAAAAAATAAGAAATTATGTTAACTGTTGATTAAGGTGATATTAAATATTCATTTGAAATTCTTTAGAGAAGTGTTAGGAAAAATCAGGTATGTTTCTTGGTAGTTTTATATGTAAATGTAGAGTATATATTATATAATTATTTAGGAAAAGAATATAGTATGAAATTTTAATCGATAGAGTTCATGGCATAATTTTGGCAATGAATTTTACTGAAAAAAAAGATTATCATTATAAAAGGAGGGAATAAATGACCGAATCTTATGCTAAATACGATAATGAAAAAAATCGCATTTATTTAGTATTGGAAGGATCGCACGATTTAGCAGAGGCGCAAAGAATGAAAAATGAATATGCCAAAGCTATTGAAATGGCACGTCCGGGATTTACTGTATTAGCTGATCTGAGAGATTATACTCCTGGATTTGAAGAAGTCCAGAAAGTTCATGCCAGTGCAGTGCATTTGGCTGAAGAAGCAGGGGTTTCTAAAGTTGCACGGGTTACAGGTCAAACACCACTGGGAGAAATGCAGGTTTCCAGAATTGCCAAAAAAGAGGTTCACTATCCTTCAAAAAGTTTTGTTACAGTGGAAGAAGCAGAGAAATTCCTTGATAAAAAATAAATTTTTTTTTAATCTTTAAAGGATTTTCGGTTTAAATCGTATTTCTTCATTTTATATCTAAGAGTACCTTCAGAAATATTTAAAGCTTTGGCAGCACTGGTCTGATTACCAGCATATCGTTTCATAGTCTTAGTAATAAGATATTTTTCTACTTCATCAACTGCTTCAGGAAGATTATAGCCAATCATGTATTCCAGGGGGTGCTTTTTAACTTCGAAGGGTAAATAACTGGTATCAAGTTCATTGTTTTTTGACATGAGTACGATATTTTGTACAGATTTTTTCAATTCAGTGACATTACCGGGCCAGTTATAGTCAATAATTGATTCGTATAAATTTTCCGGAATATCAGGGATTTCTTTATTGTTCTCTTCACATGTATGTTCAAGAAAATAATTAAATAAAGAAGGAATATCCTGTTTTCTCTCCTTGAGCGGTGGGACGATCATTGTATGATTGTCTAGAAGAGAAAGAAGATCTTTTCGGATATTGTTTTCAGATTTTATTGCATAATTTGTTGTAATTGCAGAGATTCTGAAAGTAACATCATGTTTTTTTTGGGAATATGGGTTTACATATTTTTCTTCTTTAAGAACATTAAAAAATAATTTCTGGTATTTTGCAGGAATTTCATCTAAATTCTCAAGACAAAGTGTTCCTTTATACACTTGTCCAAAAATATCAGTATCTTTATCATTTTGGTTGGTATTACTGTAAAGATCAGAATCATTTATAGTATTTCCCAAAGTAGAACAATTCAGAAATACAAGCTGATGGTTTTTATGTCTGCTTTTATTGTGGATTTCTCTCACTATGGCTTTTTTTCCAGTACCAGATTCTCCGATAATCAGAAAAGAATCTTCAATTTTTGCAAGCTGATTGCTATATTTTTTAATTTTTTTTATCTGGGGGCTGTTTCCTATAATCATTAGATTTCTCCTGTTTTCAGTTATACGATATTGCAATTTACCGGATAAAATCATATACTATATTAAACTATTTTATTATAATTAAATTTATTTTTAAAAGCAAATTTTTAATAAGAAATTATAAAGTTAGTTATAATGAATTCTAAAGATAACATTTTTGAAAAAAATAGTTATAAAATCAAAAAATTCATCAGTTCTGACGGCTGTGAAATACTTGCGGGCAGAGATGAAGTGAGTAATGATTATCTTACCTTTAATATTGGTCAGCCAAATGATTTATGGTTTCATGTTAAGGGAGAATCGGGAAGTCATGTTATTTTGAAATGCCCGGATTCAAAACAAATTCCACCTAAAAAAAGTCAGCAGGAGGCTGCTTCGGTTGCAGCCTGGTATTCAAAAATGCAGAAAGGGGGCAGGGTATCGGTCACAGTATGCAAAGTAAAAGATATTTCAAAACCCAAGAAAGCGGCTCCTGGATTGGTCAGAGTTCGTAAAGTAAAAACATTGATGGTAACTCCAGAATTACCAGACAATTAAAAAATATTAAGAGGTTCACAGATTTTGAAATTAAAAAACATAACTGGAATAAATTAATTTTTTTATATATTTAAAAGGTCAAATAAAAATGCATAGTATTACTGTAGAATTGTTAAAGGCAAATTTTAAGTTTTATTTTTCTTTTTATTGTTATAATATTCCGGATAAAGTTTTTTCTGACATTCCGGACAGATTCCGTGGCTGAAGTGTGCTTCTGAATGGTCGCTTATATAGGATTCAACTTGTTGCCAATAGCCATCATCGTTACGGATTTTTTTACATGAAGAGCAAATAGGTAGAAGTCCTTTCAGGGTTTTTATTTTTGCCAAAGCATCTTGAAGCTCATTGATAAGTTTTTCTCTTTCTTTTTCAACATTTATCCGTTCGGTGGGATCTCGCAATGTAGCTAATATAACTTCTTGCTTATTCCAGGGAATCATGGTGAAAGTTAAGTCCAGGGTTCGGGAAGAACCGTCAGCTCGACGGAATTCATCAACAAAAACAGATCCATATACCTTTATATTTTCAATTCTTTTTTTATGTGATGATTTTGTTCTCTGGGGGAAAAGAACAGAAAATTTCATACCTATCAGTTCTTGCTTTTGATACCCGAGTATGGGCTGAATTGCTTGATTTACTTCTAAGATTTTCCTGGTCTTCGCGTCAACAATTAAAAGAGCATCAATGGATTTCTGAAATATTGAATAATATTTACCTTTTGTTAATTTCATATATGCTGAATAAAGTTCACATTCTTATTGATAATAAAGATATCTGTAATCTTTAATTTTTGCTTTTTCTTTAAGATTAGTGTACCAGGAACGATATATTTGCTGCATTTTCTGTTGCAGATAGGTATTTTCATAGCTGTCTTTTACTGATTCAAAATTTTCTTTGCTGATCCGTTTACGGTTGATTACTTTTAATAAATAATATGCTCTGGTACCTTCTATTGGTTTTGAAATTTCACCTTCTTCAAGTTTAAATGCTGTGGCTGAGAAATTTATATTTTTACCAATTCTGGGTATAGAAGCTTCTCTTTTAAAAAAACCGGTTGTATGAACGTCAAGTGAGTGTTCTTCAGCTATTTTTTTTAGATTATCATCTGGTGTAATTTGTTCATATAATTCTCTGCATAACTGTTCTGCTTTTTTCTTCTTTTTTTCATTAATTATAGTTGAATGAATAGATTCTTTAACCTCCTCAATTGGTTTAACATGGGGTTTTTGTATTTCAATAAGCTGAAAGATATATAGATTATCTCTAATAGTAATGGGACGGCTGAACCAATTTTTATTATTTTCAAATACAATTTTATTAATATTTTCAGCTAGTCCAATACCTGGAATAAATTGACCCTCCTGAAATAGAGGTGTTTCCTGAGGTTCTAAACCGACTTCATTAACTATTTTAATAAAATCTTTACCTTTGGTATCTTTTAATTCTTCATATACATAATTTGCATCTTCTCTGATGTTTTCTTCTGTTTCAATGCTTGCATTATATTTTAAAAGAATATGTTGGGCGTGTACCTGATATTCACCATCCTTATATCGTTTATCCAGTACTTTTATTATATGCAACCCAAAATTTGTTTTCACCGGACCCACGATTTCACCAATTTCTGCATTAAATGCAGCTTCTTCAAAAGGTGTTGCCATTGAGCCTCTGGAAAGATACCCCAGATCACCACCTCTGGATGCTGTTCCCTGATCTTCTGAGTAGATTTCCGCCAGTTCAGAAAAATCTTCTCCTTCTTTTAATTGTTCAAGAATTTCTGTAATATCTGCATGTGTTGCCAGTGTATCATTTCGTGATGGTGTAAATTCAAAGCGGACATATCTCAGTTTCCGTTTTTCCGGTTCAGTATATGAATCTTTATGAGATTTATAATAATCAATGATCACTTCATCTGAAACCTCTATATTTTCAGAACTCACAGTATTCTGATTAAACTCTAAATATCTAACATTCACCTCTTCATTTTTCCACATATAATCCTGATATAATTCAGTATCTGTAACTTTTATAGTGGAAATAATTCTTTGCCGCAATTTTTGAAGAGGAAGCTGATTCTTGATCATATTCTCAAAAGGGATCCACTGCTGATAATTTGCCGGATCACTTAAAGCCTGGCGGTATTTATTAATGTCAAATTCACCATCAGTCTGAAAAGTTTCCACAGATTTAATATATTCTACATATTCTGGTGGTATATTCTGTAAGGTTTGCAGGTTGTATACAACCTCTTCAGGTGAAACTTTGATATTCAGACGTTCAACTTCTTCCTGGAAAAGTACAGACTGAATCATTTGTTCCCATACCTGCTCTCTGATTCTTTGTAGCTGAAATTCTGATATTTCCTGTTCAGGAGATTGTTCTCTTATTTGTGTTATTTGAAAACTCACCATTTCCTGGAATTTTTTATACTGAATTTCTTGCCCGTTAATTTTACCGATTATTCCTTTTTCAATTGTTGATGTATTTCTAAATCCGCCCATACCCCAACTAAAAATCAACATTATAACAAACGCTACTGCTACAATACCCAGGATATATTTCATATTTTCTCTTAGTGCCTGCATCATAAGCTAAAATTCTCCTTTGAATAAATTAACAATCATCGTTACTTCGATAAACTTTTAAAATATAATATCAATTGAGGATTAATGCAAGAAATTTGTATGATCTGATTTTAACAAATAAATTTAAATTACTTTTCCTGTAAGCTTGATTATTATCCTGGTCACCTTTATATTAATCTGACAGAAGATTGGAGCAATATTTTATGTTTGGAAAAGGACTGAGAAAAAACAGAAAGTTTTCTTTTAAAACATATTATTATGATCCCGAAAAGGATACAACGAATAATCGAAGAATAGAATTTAAAAGAAAAGTCAGGAGAAAAGCTGCAAAACAAAAATCCATGATATCTTTAATTATTCTTTTGGCTGTTGTCTTGTATTTAATTTATATGTTAAATAATGCAGTTAAGTAAATAAAGTATACTTATTTCGATTTAATGAAAACTAAAATTCATATTTTATCAGAACATTTAATGAAGAGGATTGCTGCAGGTGAAGTCATTGAACGACCTGCATCCGTGGTAAAAGAATTGTTGGAAAACAGTCTTGATGCTCAAGCCTCTAAAATATCGTTATTAATTAAAGATGGCGGTATTGAAAAGATACAGGTAATTGATAATGGATCTGGAATGTCGGAGGAAGATGTTTTGGTCTGCTGTGAACGCCATGCAACCAGCAAAATATCTTCTCAGCGAGATCTTGAAGATATTCATACTTTTGGGTTCAGGGGAGAAGCACTGGCCAGTATCAGTTCAGTATCAAGGATGGAAATAATCAGTATGACAGAGGAGGACAGTGAAGCAACTCATGCTTATCTGGAAAATGGTAAAATTAAGGAAGTGATTAAATGTGCTCCGAGGAAGGGAACGACAGTCACAGTAAAAGATATTTTTAGTCATGTTCCGGCCCGCAGAAAGTTTTTAAAACGACCTTCTACAGAACTCCGACATATTATTGCTGCTTTTCGAAAGGTTTGTCTTGCTCATCCGGATATTGAATTTATTCTCTATATTGATGGGAAGAAAACCTACGATTTGCGACCGGGAAAACTGGAAAAGCGCATCAGGGATCTTTTAGGCAAAGAAAAGTCCTCAAAGCTTATACCAGTTGAAAAGAAGAATAATCTTTATTCACTTTTTGGATTTATAAGTAAACCAACAGATCCGGTAAAAACCAGAGAAAATCAATTTTTTTTCCTGAATAAAAGAAATGTTGTTAATAAATCTGTAATACATGCAGTGCTTTCTGCTTATGAGTCCAGATCAACAAGAAATACGTTCCCTGTATTTATGCTATTTTTGGATACTGATCCACAGCGTTTTGACGTTAATGTTCATCCAGCTAAGATTGAAGTGCGTTTTCGGGATGAGAGGATTATTCATGATTTTATTCGTAGTGCAGTAAAAGAAGCATTAAACAAACCCTCTGTCATTCCTGAACTTAATGTAATCCATAATAGAAAGAGATTAGGAAAAGCGCAAAAAATAATTGATGCTGCTGATCTGGGACAATTAACCTTAGATGCTCAGGGAACGCCTGAAGAAAATATTCAAAAATACTATCATGTGAAAGGATTTCAGAGCACTCCTAAACTATGGCAGATCCATAAACGTTATATAATCTCTCAGATAAAAAGCGGTCTTACTATCATTGATCAACATGTTGCTCATGAAAGAGTATTATATGAAAAAGCATTGAATTCTCTGAAAGGAACCGAGGGCGTTTCTCAACAATTGTTATTTCCTCAGACTGTTCAATTATCACCAGATGATTATATACTATTAACAGAAATACTTCCATTTTTAGAGAAAATCGGATTTTCAATTAAGGAATTTGGGAGGAATACTATTATTATTGAAGCTATTCCGGCAGATATCAGAACAGGTTTTGAGAGAGATATTTTAATTGATATCATTGATCATTATAATGAGACCAAGGATGAAACTTCGGATGCAAAAGATGCAGTTGCCAAGTCATATGCCTGCAAGTCAGCTATAAAATCCGGTAAAGAGATGACTGACGAAGAGATGGTTTCATTGATTGATCAGCTTTTTGCTACTGAGAATCCGTATTTCTGTCCTCACGGAAGACCAGTTGTGGTTAATCTTAGTATCGAAGAAATTGATAAGCGATTCGGGAGATAATATTGGTGCAGGATAACGTTATTGTAATAACAGGACCAACAGCTTCTGGAAAAACAGAGATATCAATTAAACTTGCCTTAAAAAAGGATGCTGAAATAGTATCAGCAGATTCCAGACAAATATATAAATATATGGATATTGGTACAGCCAAACCCACTCAGGAAGAATTGCAAACGGTAAAACATCATTGCATAAATATTAAAGAACCAGATGAGTTTTTTAATGCCGGTATGTATGGAAAACTATCGCGGAAGATAGTAAATGATATTTTTGAAAGAAAAATACTACCAGTTGTTGTGGGCGGATCCGGACTTTATGTACGTGCATTGACAGATGGGATCTTTGAGGGAGAATACAGAAATGCAACAATTCGGAAGAAATTAAAAAATCAATTGAATGAAAAGGGTCACCATGAACTTTTTTCTCGCTTGGTTGAGGTTGATCCGGAATCGGCAGACAGAATCCATCCGCATGATTCAAAAAGAATAATAAGAGCACTTGAAGTATATGAACTCTCTGGTGAACCAATTTCCTCTTTACAAATCCGGTCAACCAGAAAAGCAGATTTTATTCCTCTGTTTTTTGGATTACACTGGCCCAGGAAAATTCTTTATAAAAGAATTGAACAAAGAGTTGATGCTATGATGGATGCAGGGTTTGTTGCTGAAGTAGAAAATTTACTGGATAGGGGATATAGTCCGGAACTCAATAGTCTTGATTCTTTGGGATATAGAGAAATTATTACTTATCTGAAAGGAAAGTATGATTACAGTACAATGGTAGAAGAAATAAAAAAGAATACCCGGCGGTTTGCTAAAAAACAATTAACCTGGTTCAGAAAAGACAGCAGAATAACCTGGATTGATATGTATGAATGCAGTGATACTCAAGAAGTTATTGATATGATACTGGACTGTTCATCTCGTAGAAAAGAAATATAAATGGAAACAGCATTATTGATAATAAATTTGAGAATACTGTAGTTATTAGGGAATTGATAAAAAATTAAAAATATATAATATGAAATCTAAAGAGACTGTCGAAAAAGTCAATTCATGTCTTTGCGAGGAGCAATCTCCTTCAGTTTGGTTAAAAATGTAGGGGATTGCTTCGTAAAAAATACTCGCAATGACATATTTAGGACTTTTTTGACAGTCTCAAAGACTAATGGCTAAATAGCTAATTGCTAACTAGCCAATGAGCTAATTTCCAAGGAGGTTTTGATGAGAAGTCATGAAATAGATTACAAAATTATTGGGGATGATATGCAGATAGTGGAAATAGAGCTGGATAGAAATGAATCTGTTATTGCAGAAGCTGGTGCAATGAATTATATGGAAGACGGTATAACCTATGAGGCTAAAATGGGGGATGGTTCTAACCCTTCTGAAAGGTTTATAAGTAAATTGGTCAGTGCAGGCAAGCGGGTTATTTCCGGCGAATCTATTATGATGACTCATTTTAAAAATCTGGCTGCTGATAAAAGATGTGTAAGTTTTGCAGCTCCTTATCCTGGGAAAATTATTCCGGTAGATCTGTCGAAAATCGGAGGAAAACTTTATTGTCAGAAGGATGCTTTTCTTTGTGCAGTATTTGGCACTAAACTTGATATTGCTTTTGCTAAAAGATTCGGAGCCGGAATGTTTGGTGGGGAAGGATTTATTTTGCAAAAACTGGAAGGTGATGGAAAGGCTTTTCTTCACGCAGGTGGAACAGTTGTAAAGAAAACCTTAAATAATGAAGTGATCAAAGTTGATACAGGATGTGTGGTTTGTTTTACTCAGAATATTGATTATAACATTGAAATGGTAAGAGGATTAAAATCTATGTTTTTTGGAGGTGAAGGTATGTTTCTCTGTACATTTCAGGGGACTGGTATTGTCATGCTTCAATCTCTTCCTTTATCCCGTCTGGCTGACAGAATACTGCGCTATGCTCCCTCTGTCGGTGGAAGAAGAAAGGGAGAAGGATCCATTCTGGGCGGATTAGGTGATTTTCTTAATGGGGATTGATATTATCTGATAAAGTATAATCGGGATTCGGAATCGCAATCGATCAGTGAATTGTGTCCCCTGGATTTGGATAACTACATGTATATCGAAAGTTTTTAAAACGACTATCAATAACATAAGGAGAAAGAGTATGAAAAAGATTGTATTATTGGTTTTGTTTTTGGTTTTGGTTACATCAAATCTTAATGCCTGTACTAGCATCATTGTAACCAAAGGAGCTACCCAGGATAAATCTGTTATGATTACCTATTCCTGTGACGGAGAATTTCTCTATCAACTCAGCATCATTCCTGCTCAGGATCACGCTCCGGATACGTACTATGAAATCAGAAACAGAGAAGGTAAAATAACTGCAAAGATTCCTCAACCCTCACATACATATAAAGTAGTGGGATTGATGAACGAACATCAGCTTGCTATTGGGGAGACCACTACCACAGGAAGAAGAGAATTGCAAAATCCTGATGGTGCCCTTCATTACTGGACTTTAATGCAGCTTGCTTTGCAGAGAGCAAAAACTGCCAGGCAAGCAATAAAAGTCATGACTTCTCTGGTAGAAGAGTATGGATATGCAAGTACAGCAGAAGCTTTTTCTATAGCCGATCCTGAAGAAGCCTGGATAATGGAAATGGTGGGTACCGGGCCTGGCGGTAAGGGAGCGGTTTGGGTTGCAAGAAAAGTACCGGACGGATATGTTTGTTGCCATGCAAATCTTTCCAGAATAGGTGAATTCCCCCTGAATGATAAGGAAAATTGTCTTTATTCAGATAATGTTATTTCATTTGCTGTAGAAAAAGGATATTATGATCCTGATTCAGGTGAACCCTTTAAATTTAATATGGCATATTGTCCTCCCGATCCAGTCAGTTTACGGTCATGTGCAACCCGGGTATGGAGTATATTGCGCAGAACTGCACCTTCCAAAAATTTCAGTCCAGACTATCATCGCGGTGTTAAAGGAGCAGATTCATATCCTCTCTGGATTAAACCTGATGAAAAATTATCCGCAAAGGATGTGATGAATCTTATGAGAGACCACTACGAAGGTACTGATTTTGATATGACTGAAGGTATTACTGCCGGTCCTTTCGGTAATCCTTACCGGTGGAGGGGATTAACCTGGGAGATAGATAGTGTTGAATACTGCTGGGAACGTCCGATTTCAACCCAGCAAACTTCCTTTTCTTTTGTGTCCCAATCACGTTCATATTTACCAGATAATATCGGTGGTGTTTTCTGGTTTGGCTTCAATGATACCTATTTTACCTGTTATACTCCTTTGTATTGCTGTATAGATAAGGTACCGGAATCGTTTACCAGCGGTAGTTTGCAGAATTTTTCTTTTGATTCAGCCTGGTGGGTTTTTAATTTTGTTTCAAATATTGCCTATATAAAGTATTCATATATGATAGAAGATATTCAGACCGTACAGTCAGAACTTGAAGATTATGCATTGAAAATGCAGTCTCATATTGAACAAACCTGTCTGCAGTTATCCAAGAAAGATAAAGGAGAAATGATACAGAAATTTCTGACAGATTATTCTTTCAGTCGAGCTGAGGAGGTGGTAAAAAAATGGCAGACTCTGGGAGAAGACCTGCTCACAAAATATAATGACGGGTATGTTAAGGATGAAAACGGCAGACCACAATCCAAAGGGTATCCTCAGGAGTGGCTGAAGAGGGTGGTCGAAAACAATCCGGAAAAATATAAACTTCCTGTCTGGTAGTAAATTAAACCTGGAATATCAATCCATGAATTGAATCTTAAAGATTATATTTTAGGTTTTTCATTTAAAAAAAAGGATGTGTTTTGAATTCTAAAAAGATAAAAAATAAAATCCCGGATAAATCAAAAGATGTAGTAAGATTTATGCACATATCTGATACCCATCTTTGGTCAGAAAAATGGGGTCAGCCCTTTGGCACTGTTGGTCATGATCCCATGATCTGGAACAGCATCTGGAAAATGTTACCTGCTGTACAGCCTGATGCTGTATTATGGTCAGGTGATATTGCAGCAGGTCAGGATTGGAATGCCTATCAGGTGGCAAACAGTCCGGAAGGTCCCTTAAAACATGAAATTGCAGATATCAGATATATAAAAAATTATAATATACCTGTTTATTCAGTTCCTGGCAATCATGATCATTATATTAGTTTTTGGAAAATATTTTTTTATGTAAGAAATAAATTTATTTTTAATAAATTTTTTCAGAAAAGTAATTGTCCCAGTCTCAATGTGTTTAAGAAAAAGAATATTCGGTTTAATATTTTCCGCATAGACTCCTCAAGCGGTATAAATACTTTTGATAAAATGACTTTCTCAGCAGGCTGTATCCATAAAAGAGATTTAAAAGTACTTAAACACTGGAGAGAGATTGCCAGGAATGGGGGGATGATTAAAACAAATAAAATTAATCCTGAAATTTTATCTGATTCCTGGAATATTCTGGTAATTCATCATGAATTAACCAAGGATCGTTTTTATAGTGATATTAGTAAAAAATCAAAAATTGAATTAATGAAACTGATTGCTCAGATTCCAATTCATGTAATTGCATGCGGTCATCTTCATAAGCAAAAGATTTCTTATTTTCCATTATTTGGCGCCGGAAGGCTGAACACGAAAAAAAATTTGCCATATATGAAAAATAATAATATGATACGAGCTGAACATGTAAGAATCTCAAGAGCAGGTTCAACCTGTGAAAAATTTGAAAAACAAAATACGATGAATCTTATTGATTTTAACAAAACCAGTTTCAGTATAAAAACTTTAATTTATGATAATAAAACAAAAGCTTTCATTCTGAACCGTATGTGATTTCTGACTACTGTAAAGAGATCTTATGCTTCAACAGTTCAGAGTTCTTTGTTCAAAGAGTGAATATTTTTTTAAAGAATTTTGAATTTGTCTTTATAAATATAAATTAGTGATTCAGAGCCTTTAAACTCTGAAACTGGAATCCAGCACTTTGTACCTTAAAACTTAGAGCCTGGACTGATTTTCAAAAGGAATATACATGTCGGAGAATGTAAATATAACTAAAGGAGTAGCAACTCTTCTTGGTAATCCCAAAAAAGCAATTTTGAAGTTATCGACTCCAATGATGTTGGCAATGCTGTGCCAGGCATTATACAATATTGCTGATGGAATCTGGGTTGCAGGTTTGGGAGCTGATCAATTAGCAGCAGTTGGGTTATTTTTCCCATTTTTTATTATCATCATTGCTCTTGGAGCTGGAATTGGTGTAGGAGGAAGTTCGGCTGTTTCCCGTAGAATTGGAGAGAATAAAAAGGTTGAAGCTGATAATACTGCATTGCATACTATTATTTTGGGGATAGTAATTGCATTAATCGTCAGTATTCCTTCATTACCATTTCTGGAAAACATATTCCGTTCTTTTAGTGGAAGTGAAAATGTTGGATCAATGGCCAGTGATTATGCAGAAATACTTTTTGGCGGTACAGTTATAATTATGTTTTCCCATATTGCTAATGCTATACTCAGAGGAGAAGGTGATGCGAATAGGGCTATGTATGGTATGCTGGTTGGCTCTTTACTGAATATTGTTCTTGATCCGATCTTTATTTATGTTCTGGATCTTGGGGTTATAGGAGCTGCATGGGCAACCTTGATCTCCTTGACAGTTTCTGCAGGTTTGCTTTTTTATTGGCTTTTGTTTAAGAAAAATACTTATTTGACTATTGTATTGAGAGATTTTCGTTTTGATAAAAAAATTGTAAAAGAAATTCTGAAAGTAGGAATCCCATCTTCACTGTCTCAGCTTTCGATGTCCATCACTATGATAGTCATAAACAAAATCGTAATTCAAGCTGCGGGAACTGATGGAGTAGCTGTATTTACCAGTGGCTGGAGGATAGTTATGTTTGGTACTATACCGTTAATTGGGATGTCTATGGGGGTAGTTTCCGTAACAGGAGCTGCATTTGGTGCCAGAGATAAGGAAAAATTAAAGACAGCCTATTTATATTCACTGAAACTGGGGATAATTATTGAATTGTTCGTTGCTGTTATTGTGTTTGTTTTTTCAAAACAAATTGCCTATATGTTTACTTATTCTGAAGATGCGGCCAGAATTATGGATGAAATTATTATTTTTTTAAGAATAATGGTTTTAATTTATCCAACTGTACCTTTGGGTATGCTGACATCTGCCATGTTTAGGGGTGTGGGTAAAGGTAAGAATTCATTGATAGCTACTCTTTTCAGAACCATAATCTTGCAGGTCCCGTTTGCATATTTATTAGGTATCTATTTTAATATGGGATTAATAGGTGTCTGGATCGGCATAATTGCCGGTAATATTATTGCTGTTAGTGTAACCTTTCTGTGGGGTAAGTATACTGTTAATCATATAATCGGATAAAGATATGATAAAAAAGTATTTTGCAGTGTTTGTTTTTTTATTAAGTTTGCAGACTTCCTGTTCAAAAAGTCAGGTTCCTGAATTTGATCAGGAGAGGGCATTTTATTATTTAATGCAGCAATGTAATATTGGTTACAGATATCCGGGAAGTGAGGGACATAAGGAATGTCTTGATTATCTGTATACAGAACTGAAGAAATATACCAATGCTGTTGTTAAACAGCCATTCCCTTTTACTGATCCCAGAACGGGAGAATCGTATCAGTTGCATAATATAATTTCCTCTTTTGGAAAACAGTCTCAGCGAATTCTTCTTTGTGCACATTGGGATACACGGCCCATAGCTGATCAGGATCCTGATCCAGAAAAAAGAGATGAACCGGTTTTAGGAGCTAATGACGGTGCTTCCGGTGTAGCAGTTTTATTGGAAATTGCCAGAATCTTGAAATTATACCCTCCGCCAGTGGGGATTGATATAGTTTTGTTTGACGGAGAAGATTCCGGTATTGAGGGCAGAAATGACACCTGGTGTTATGGATCGCGTTTCTTTGCCCAGCATAAACGTTTAGATTATTTACCACAGTATGGTATCCTTCTTGATATGATCGGAGATAAAGATCTACATATACCGGTAGAAGGCTATTCTCAACAATATGTACCTGAAATTGTTGATAAAGTATGGAGTAAAGCAGAGAGTCTGGGCCTGACTGTGTTTGACAGAAGTTCAGAATATTATATGATAGATGATCACCTTGAGTTGATCAAGGTTGGTATTCCCTGTGTTAATGTTATTGATTTTAACTATCCTTACTGGCATACGGTTGAAGATACACCAGATAAATGCAGTCCGGAAAGTCTTGGTATTATAGGAAAATTAGTGTTACATCTAATTTATGAACAATAATTAATATAATTGAGAAAAATGACAAAATATATAACTGTCAAAAATATTGCGGGTTATATAGATCATACATATCTTAAACCAGATGCAAGAAAAAGTGATATTAGAAAATTGTGTCTGGAAGCAAAAAAGCATCACTTTCGTTCAGTATGTGTCAGTCCTTTATATATTGAGTATGCTTATGAGTTAATACAAGATTCAGACATAACTATCTGTTCAGTAATTGGATTTCCCGCTGGACACCACAGAACAGAGGTAAAAGTATGTGAAGCTGAAAAAGCGCTTGATGCAGGTGCTATGGAACTCGATATGGTTATTCAGGTAGGTTGTTTGATTGACGGCAATTATAAAACTGTTATTCATGATATTGAGTCTGTAACCAGAGTTTGTCATCAACGATCAGCACTTATTAAAGTGATCATAGAAACAGCTTATTTATCCAGAAGAAAGAAAATAAAAGCTACAGATCTGGTAGTAAAATCGGGTGCAGATTATATTAAAACTTCAACTGGTTTCGCTCATTCAGGTGCAACACTCAGTGATATAAAATTGTTACGAAAAATATTAAAAGGAACACATGTTAAAATAAAAGCTGCAGGTGGTATACGTACGTATGAAATGGCTGTGAATATGATCCAGGCAGGAACGGATCGTATAGGTACCAGTTCAGGAGTTTCCATTGTAAATGAAGAAAATAAAATTTGGAAGTAATTCATGGAATATGTTTTATCGATAATAATGAAGATAGTGTATATTAATGATTTATTTTATATGTGGAAATAATACAAATAAAAATCAATAAATACTGAGTTATATATGCAAAATGAATATTATAACATGGTTGATTTGATATGCCGTAAAAGAGATGGTAAGCTTTTATCTAAAAATGAAATTCAATGGATGATTGCAGATTATATAAAAGGAGACATTCCAGACTATCAGATGAGTGCTCTTTTAATGGCAATAGTATTTAGAGGTATGAATAAAGAGGAAACAACATTTTTAACTGAGAGTATGATAGCTTCCGGAGACAGTATTGATCTTTCAGATATTCCGGGTATTAAAGTAGATAAGCATTCTACCGGTGGAGTTGGAGACAAGATTTCTTTAGTTCTTGCTCCTGTTGCTGCTGCTGCAGGTATAGTTGTACCGATGATGTCAGGACGGGGTTTAGGTCATACAGGGGGCACCCTGGATAAACTTGAAGCTATTCCGGGATTCAATACCGATCTTTCTGTATCTGAGTTTAAAAAAATACTTAAAAAAATCGGTTTTGCTATGATGGGCCAGACAGATGCAATTGTTCCTGCGGATCGTAAATTATACAGTCTAAGGGATGTAAGCGGAACTGTTCCCAGTATACCTTTGATCTGCAGCAGTATTATCAGTAAAAAGAAAGCTGAGGGAACTGAGGCATTGGTAATGGATGTAAAAGTTGGAAGCGGTGCTTTTATACAGGACAGGAAAAAAGCTGCAACCTTAGCTCATACATTAGTTGAATTAGGTAATGAGCTTAATATAAAAACTGCAGCCTTGTTAACAAATATGGATGAACCTTTGGGCTATACAGTTGGAAACTGGCTTGAAACCAAAGAAGCAATAAATGTATTAAAGGGTGAAGGACCTGAGGATATTGTGGAACTCGTTGCTGCTCTGGGCGGTGCTATGCTAATGCTGGGAGGAATGACTGATGAGACATCAAAAGGAAAAAGAATGATCAAGAAACTGATAGACTCTGGAAAAGGATATGATAAGTTTCTTCAGATGGTAGATGTTCAGGGAGGTGATACATCAGTAGTTGAAAAACCTGAAAATTTTCCGTTTACCGGTGAAATGATTACTGTAAAAAGTCCTCTTTCCGGATATATTAAATCTGTTAATGCGTTGAAAACAGGGTTTCTTTCAGTCGAACTTGGTGCCGGCAGAAAAAAGAGAGAAGACAAGGTTGACCCTGGAGCGGGAATTGAGTTTTTAAAAAAACGAGGTGAAAAGATCAGCAGGAATGAACCTGTTGCAGTTCTATATACAAAAAAGAAAGCTGATGATTTCTTTAAACACCGACTGCTTGACTGTATATCATTTTCAGATTCAGCAGTTACTGACCGGGAATTGATTTATGGATTTATTGATGAAAAATAAAAATTAAGCGTAAATTTAATAAAATATTATTTCTGGATAATCTATAATCTGAATATAATTTATTTGTGTCATTTATTATATAAAAAACTTAACCGTTTAATTATATAATAACTAGTAATTATAATGTAATCAATTATAAATGTATAATTAAAAAAATTTCCAGGAGCTGACTAAAAAGTAGAAAATAACCACAGAATTCACAGAGTAATAAATGAGAGCACAGAGGATAATATATTATTTTTATTTATTTTGTGAATTCAGTGTGTTTCTCTGTCTACTCTGTGGTTTTATCATTTTAGGGCTTTTTAAACAACCCCTCGTTCATTAATAACTTTCTTCTTATAATTTTGTTACATTAGAAGCCTGAGGGCCTTTATCACCCTGAGTTACTTCAAATTCTACAGCGTCACCTTCATTCAGACTTTTGTAACCGTCAGTATTAATGGCGCTGTAATGAACAAATACATCCTCTCCCTCTTCACGTTCGATAAATCCATAACCTTTGTTGTTGTTAAACCACTTAACTGTACCTTTTTCCATCTTACTTCCTTCTTACTTAATTAAAATTATACTTCAGTACATAATTTTTACGGTCTTTGCAAATTTCACTAAAAATGTAATAACCCTTTGATAAAATCTTAAAGGCAGGATAAAACTTTTTTTGTAAATAAAATTCTTTAAACACGTCTAAACCATGTACTATTATTAGGAACATAAATATACAACAATAATATTCTAAAATCAAGTATAATTTACATTTTTCTATATTAATTTAAAAAAATAATAGTTATATATAAAAATAATCATTATTCAGATTAATATATTATTTTTATGTATAAAATCATGAATAAATCATCAGAAATTATATAAAATTTTGTTTTGTAATAGAATTAATTGATATTTTTTGTTATTTTGTTATATTGTGTTTAATTGGATTTATAAATTTTTTGAAAAAAAATCTATGATTATTATTTTAAATACTCATATTTTTTCTTATTATTTTAATATAATATAAATGGAGGATTTTGTTATGAAATCAAAAAAAATATCTCGAAGAGATTTTGTTAAAAATGCTGCAGTTGGTACAGCAGCGTTAGGTGCTGGTTCTGTATTAGGATCAACTGATAAGGAGCAGAGAGAATTTAAAGGAGAAATGAAATCTGAAAAAGTAGTAGAACTGCTGAATCAGGATATTACCGGTGAAATTGATGCAATCATGACCTATATGCGTAACGCTTTTGTTTCAGAACTGTGTGAAGCTGCTCATGAATTAGAAGAAGTCGGTATAGATGAGATGCGGCATGTTGACTGGCTTGCTGATCTTGTGACTGAATTTGGCGGGATTCCAACCATGGAACATCATGAACTTTCTTTTGGTGGAAATACACATGAAGATTTCCTCAGACGTTCTATAGAACTCGAAAAAAAGGCCATCAAACAGTATAATGAACATATTAAGATGATTGATCATAAGGAAGTAGTGGAAGTATTAAAAGTTATTGCATGGGAAGAGAATAAGCATTTAAAGGCATTTAATGAAATACTGGAAAAATTAAGTTAATAATAACGGAGGCAAATCATTATGCGACATTATAAGATATGGATTTGTTTAGTAATTTTGATTTTATTTGCTAACAATTTAATGGGAGCCGGTTTTAAGATTTACGGGTATAAAACTCTGGAAAAGGGAGAGTTTGAAATTGTATATTTCAACAATTATTTTGCAAAAAGTGATCTTTTCCAGGGTTACTTTGGGAAAATGGTTGACAGAGAAGGTCTTATGTTTCATTCTCTGGAACTGGAATATGGTTTAACAGATCGGTGGACTATTGCTGCGTATCTTGATTTTGAACAACCAGATGGTGAAGATTTTAAATATACACGGTTTCGGGGCGTTTTTTTCAGATATCGATTTTTTCGAAGAAATAGGTGTTTTATGGATCCGGCACTCTATATTGAATATTACTTACCCAGGAAAGATTATAAAAATGAACAAGAGATTGAAATAAAATTTATATTGGAAAAACAAATTGGTAAAACCAGTATAAAGCTTAATCCTAGTATTGAGAAAGTAGTAAAAGGACCTGAAGTTGATGAAGGATTGAAATTTAATTATGCTGCAGGTCTGTATTATCAGTTCCATGAAAAGATAAGAGGTGGGTTGGAATTTTTCGGTAAAATGGGTGAGATAAGTGAAATGAATTCTTCAGATAAGCGTCATTGGATATTTCCTGCTTTGAAAATTAAACTACCGTATCATATCGGATGGGAGATTGGCGGCGGTTTTGGCTTAACAGATAACAGTGATGATTTTATAGTGAAAAATATATTATCAATAGAGTTTTGATTATCAATGCTGATTAAAATATTATTTCTTTGTAGCATTACAACATATTAAAAATTACAGTACTCCTCTTTTTTAGCTCATCCAGAAGTAATGTAAGGAAGATTGTATGTTAGTCTGTTTTACTGTGCTAAATTAAAAAATGGGAGATAAATAAATATGTTTAAAAAATATTATATATTTTTCTTACTAATTTTTTTGTTGCTGTCATGTGGATTACAGCCACAATATGATCTTTGTATCATTAATGGAAAAATTGTAGCAGGTGATGGGAATCCCTGGTATACAGCTGATATAGGGATCAAAAATGAAAAAATCATTTGTATAGGTGATATCGGTACGTCCCATGCAAAAAAAGTCATTGATGCTACCGGTTTATATGTATGCCCCGGGTTTATTGATATTCATAATCATTCAGACAGATCTATTGCCAAAATACCCACAGCTGATAATTACCTTTTACAGGGAGTTACAACTGTTTTGGGTGGAAATTGCGGAGGGCATTATTATCCTGTGTCCGAACAGTTCCAGAAACTGGAGAAAAAGGGAATAGCTATAAATTTCTGTACATTAATTGGACACAATACTATAAGAGAAGAAACAATGGGGTTGAAGATGTCTGCACCCAGTGATGCAGAAATAGAAAAGATGAAGCAGTTGGTAGATCAGGAAATGAAAAGCGGAGCTGTGGGACTTTCTACAGGACTTGCTTATATGCCAGGCAGATATGCTGCAACAGAAGAAATCATCGAATTAGCCAGTATTGTTGGTAAGTATGGTGGGATGTATGCGTCTCATATCCGAAATCAGGGCAAAAAAATCACTGAATCAATCCAGGAAGCTATAGAAATTGGAGAAAAAAATAATATCCGGGTGGAAATTTCTCATATAAAGTTATGTATTGAACCAAACTGGGGAAAACCTGAATTGATTACCTTACCGGTAGAACAGGCCCGTGAGCGGGGAGTTGAAGTTTTTACAGATCAGTATCCCTATAATGCTACAAGTTCAGGATTTTCCAGCAGTTTTCCTGCCTGGTCTCTGGAAGGAGGCAATGATAAACTAAAAGAGCGTTTAAAGAATGAGCAGTCCTATAAAAAAATAAAACAATATATTATTGAAAAACGGTTAACATCACAGAAAGGGATAGATAAACTTTCCACTATATATATAGGAAATTATAAAGAGCAGCCGGACTGGGAAGGGAAAAATCTTCGGGAAATATTGATTTTTCTGCATAAAAAACCCACGATCAGTAATGGAGCTGATCTAATAATTGATATTCAGAAAAGCGGTGGTGCTTCCTGTGTATTTTTTCAAATGAAAGAGGAAGATACAGAATATCTTCTTAATCTTGACTATAATATGATCGCTTCAGATGGAGCTGTGACTGAATATGGTAAAGGTGTGCCTCACTGCAGAAATTACGGTTCTTTTCCCCGATTTATAAGTAAGTATGTAAAAGAACGAAATGTACTCAGTTTGCCAGCAGCCGTGAGAAAGATGACTTCTCTCCCTGCTCAGGTTATACGATTAAATAAAAGAGGAATTATTAAAGAAGATATGTTTGCAGATTTGGTTATATTTGATCTCGATAAAATCAAGGATACTGCAACGTACAGTAAGCCTCATAACTATCCTGAAGGTATAAACTGTGTAATTGTCAATGGTATTGTGGCAGCAGAAAACGGAGTTCCAACCGGATTATTACCAGGAAAAGTTTTATACGGTCCGGGCAGAAACAAGTAATCATTAATAGCTTTTAATCAATATAGTATGAATATTACAGGTAAAGAAATTGTAAAACACAAATAATTATACTATATTATTGGTGTTGCAATTTTTAAAGCAGAAAGGATGATTTAATAAGGATGGAAAGAAAAATTTCCGCTTTTGATATTTTCTGTATTGCATCAGGTGTAATGATTAGCTCGGGAATTTTTATACTGCCGGGAATTGCATTTGGAAAAGTAGGCCCTGCAGTATTTCTTTCTTATGGTGTGGCCGGAATAGCTGCATTACTGGGAGTGCTGAGTATTATTGAACTCAGTACAGCCATGCCTAAGGCAGGTGGTGATTATTTTTTCATAACCAGAAGTCTTGGTCCATTTTTAGGACTTATTGTTGGTTTTTTCAGCTGGTTTTCCTTATCCCTAAAGACTGCTTTTGCTATTTATGGTATTTCGGAAATCCTATACTCAATAACCGGTTACAGTCAGATTATCTTTGCAATACTTGTAGCTCTGTTTTTTATTGTTCTTAATATAAAAGCTGTTGATTTGGCTGTAAAATTTGAGGCTATTATTGTTGTTTTATTAATAATTATTATACTTACTTATATTCTTACTGGTTTGACAAATATAGATATTGAAAAATTTACCAATTTTGCACCCAGGGGAATAAATTCAATCTTTTTAACCGCTGGTTTTGTTTTTGTATCCTTTGGAGGTTTACTCAAAGTCGCAAGTTTAAGTGGGGAAGTGAAAAATCCTAAAAGATCGATCCCCATAGGGGTTATTTCCTCCATCCTGATTGTAACAATACTGTATGCAATGCTACTGATAGTTTTGGTAGGTACGTCGGATGCAAATCAGTTAACTCTATCTCTGACTCCTGTTGCAGACTCAGCGGAAAATTTTCTTGGTAGTGTTGGTTTTTTCCTTATCTCTATTGCAGCAATGCTGGCCTTTGTGTCTACTGCTAATGCCGGGATTTTATCATCATCACGATATCCTGTTGCTTTGAGCGAAGACCATCTGCTACCAAAAGCATTATGCAGAACACATAAGCGATATAAGACACCTGTACTGGCAATTGTAATTACCGGATTACTTATTATCGGATCTCTTTTTTTAAAACTTGAGGCATTGGTGAAAGTTGCTTCTTCAACGGTTCTCTTTTCCTATATTCTCACCAATATAGCTGTTATTGTACTGCATGAAAGCAAGATTCAAAATTACAGGCCTACATTTAAAGTACCTTTCTATCCTTTTATTCAAATTTTTTCAATAATTCTCTTTTTTATTCTCCTGATTGATGTAGGAATTGCGGCATTTGAAATAGTAGTTATAATAATCATATTAAGTCTGCTTATCTATATATTTTTTGGCAGGAAAAAATATGATAAGGAATATGCTTTACTTTATTTGATTGAAAGAATAATCGATAAAAAGTTATCTTCAGATAGTCTGGAAGGTGAATTAAAAGATATACTGCAAAAAAGAGACAATATTATTACTGACAGATTTCATTATTTAGTTGAAGAGAGTATTTTTTTGGATCTGGATGAAAGAATGACCAAAAACCAACTGTTTGAAAAGATAGCAAAGTGCTGCTGCAATGATTTAGATGTAACTCCGTCTGAATTATATCAAAGGCTGATAGAGCGGGAAAAAGAGTCGAGTACAGCTCTTACTCCTTTTTTGGCAATCCCTCATATTATTATCAAAGGTAAAAATATATTTAAGATGTTTGTAATAAGAGTAAAAAAAGGAGTTGTATTCTCAGACAAGTTTGATTCGGTAAAAGCTGTTTTTGTTTTAATCGGCTCGAGTGATGAACGCCAGTTCCATCTTCAGGCGCTTTCATCCATTGCTCAGATTACTCATAATGAATATTTTGAGAAACAGTGGATGGAAGCGAAAAGTATACGTAACCTGAAGGATGTCTGCCTACTCAGTGAAAGGAACAGACACTTATAAATTATTTCTGTGCCGGTTATATAATATTTTATGAATATGCTGACAGTTTCATGAAACAGCTTGCTGACAAATTTCTCAGCAATCAACGTGTTTACAACAGACCTGCTGCAACAGTAAAACAGTCTGATCAGAAAAAATCCGGCAAAAAAATCGGAAGAAATGATCCCTGTCCCTGCGGAAGCGGGAAAAAGTATAAAAACTGCTGCAGAAAAAACTAACATATATATACATACATTCCACTGTAACTTGCAAACCTTTTCATCGTATAAAAAGTCATACCAGTAAGAGATGTTATTCTCAAATAACTAATCAAGAAAGGAGCATAGTATGAAATGCAATAAGAGAGTTATGATAGTGATCAGTACCATTGGTTTGTTGATGTTCGGCTCATTTCTTATGGCTGCTGTAGAAGGTGATATTCATAAAACTTTTGATGTGCAAAAAAATGGATTATTGACCATTGAAGCTGATATTGGGTCCATAGAAATAAAAACGGTCGGAGGTAATAAGGTTGATGTTAACATTGATTTTGATAGAAGAAGGGGGAGCAGTTCACGAATTCGTGAAATTATGAGAAATATTGATGTACATTTTGAACACAGTGGTAAAGATGTAAGAGTTGTTTTAGACTATAACAGAGGTCTCAGTAACTTCTGGAATTCAGTAGGGAAATATCTGAAAGTAAAATTTATGGTAACTGTTCCCAGAGAGTATAATGTTGATCTCCAAACTTCCGGGGGTAGTATTTCAGTTGATGATCTTAACGGGGAAGTGAAATCGTATACATCAGGAGGGAGTCTTTACTTTGGCAGTATTGCTGGTCCGGTGTACGGCAAAACTTCCGGTGGGAGTATCACTCTGCGGGACTGTAAAGAACAGGTTAAAGTCACAACTTCAGGGGGCGGTATTGATATCGGGGAAGTGTCTGGAAATGTTACTGCTCATACTTCAGGTGGAAGTATAAAGATCGATAAAGTAATGGGGATTATTGATGCCAGAACTTCAGGAGGAAGTGTCACTGCCTATATTTCAAAACAACCCCAAGGAAATTGCAGTTTAAAAACTTCTGGTGGTACGGTTACTGCTTATTTAGCAAGAGATGTTAAAGTGACAGTTAATGCGAGCACAAGCGGGGGAAAGGTGCAGACTGATTTTCCGGTTATGGTACAGGGAATCCTTAATAAACGTTCATTAAATGCAGAAATAAACGGTGGAGGGCCTGAATTATTTTTACGGACCTCTGGTGGTAATATTTATATTAAGGAGCGTTAAAAAAAGTTTTTTAGTTTAAGGTGGTCTCCATCTCACAGATGGAGACCACCTTATTTCCCTGCTTGCCTGTTCCGCAGGGGCTCCGGCCCCTGCGGTAATAAAAGCTTTGCTATGTCTTTAACCTCCCGAAGGGTTCCAAACCTTCGGGGGGTTTTCTTACTCAAGACCATCGTGAGTATTATCCCCTGACAGAGCGACAAGGCCCTTGAATTAATACGGCAGCGTATAAAACCCACCCTCATACATCCATGACCTTTGATCTCAGAACAGGGATTAACGATTTTTGATTTTTGATTTTTCATGGGGTTTACTTTATATTAAAATTTTATTGATTCCTGTATTTTTTTTTATCAGAAAGTAGAAGAGAATCTTGACATTACAACAGTGATTTAGTAAACTGTTTTTAACACGTCATTATAAAAAAACAGGGGATGGATAATGAAATTTGATTCTCGGTCTTTAACTGTATTAGAACAGGCTCTTAAAAATCTTGAATCCGGTTTTTCCCATCTGGAAGATTTCACTATAACTGCAGACAATACTGATATTGAGAAAATTCTGCTCCATGTATCCCAACGGTTACACAACAATTATCCTTACTTTCACCCGCTCTATGCCGGTCAGATGCTGAAACCACCCCATCCGGTTGCCCGTCTCGCCTATATGCTCTCCATGTGGATTAATCCCAATAATCATGCTCTGGACGGCGGAAAAGAAAGTTCTGTCATGGAAAAGGAAGCGGTTAGAGACATTGCCGCTATGTTCGGCTGGGAAGAATTCCTGGGTCACCTGACCGGTGGAGGAACAATGGCCAATATGGAAGCTCTCTGGGTATCTTCCCTGGAAAAACCCGGAAAGACTATTCTGTTTTCAGAACAGGCTCATTATACTCATCAGAGAATATCAGAAGTACTGGGATTACCATATGATTTGATCTCCTGTGACAGCTCTGCTCGAATGGATAGTGAACAGTTAAAGAAACGACTAACTGGGGGAGATGTCGGAACTGTAGTGGCAACAATCGGCACCACTGGTACAGGATCAGTAGATCCACTGACGGAAATTATTGAACTTAAAGAAAAATATGATTTCAGACTTCATGCTGATGCTGCTTACGGCGGGTATTTTATTTTAACCGAAGATCTAGGAAGTGAAACTCAAAAAGTTTTCAACACCCTTTCTCAGGCGGATTCAATTGTGGTTGATCCTCATAAGCATGGTCTGCAGCCATATGGTTGTGGCTGTATTTTATATAAAAATCCGGGCGTAGGAAAATATTACCAGCATAGTTCTCCCTATACGTATTTTACATCTGGTGATCTGCATCTAGGGGAGATAAGTCTGGAATGTTCTCGTGCCGGCGCTGCGGCTGTTGCTCTGTGGGCAACTCAACAACTTTTTCCCTTGCAAAAAGGAGAAATATTTGCAGGTAAATTAAAGAAATCACTAAAAGCTGCACGAGAACTATACAAGCGATTGGATGAAGACCATAGATTCAGAACTATTATGGCACCGGATCTGGAAAATAATTGATACAGTTGCCTGAAAACAATTCAGTTACATGTAAATGTTTATTAACAGATAATTTACTATTTAACGTTTGATTATTTTGTAAAATTTATTTATTATATAGCTAACATGAAACTTAATTCAGAAATATATAAACTATTAGAACTCGAACAATGGGTGGCGTTTGATATCGAGACTACCGGATTATCTCCTGAAACGGATGAAATTATTGAAATCGGACTTGTCAAGATACACAATGGTGAAATCATTGATACTATGGATCAAATTTTTGATCCTGGAATTGAAATACCGGAATTTATCACTAATTTAACCGGAATTACAAATCAGGATTGTTCAGGAAAACCTTTACTCAAAGAAACACTTTCAGACATTGTTGATTTTATTGAGGGAAATTTTATTGTAGCGCACAATGCAGATTTTGATATGAGTTTTTTGAATAATGCTATAAAAAAATATGCTCCCGAAATAAAAAAAATCACTCCGGATAAGATAATTGATACCCTGGATCTATCCAGATTTGTTCTGTATAACATTCATAACCACAAACTCAATACTCTTGCTGATTATTTTAATATCGATACTGGTTCTCCGCACAGAGCTTTGGCAGACGCGAAAGCCTGTAGATTAATTTTTATCCGGTTAGTAGAATATTGCTTGGAACTGGATAAAGATATTATTAAAATGTGTTGTAATTTGTTAAAATATACCAACCTTGGTATTGAGATTTTTTTTAATAAATTATATTTCTATTTTCAACATTCTGCTGCAGAGCGTAAAATTATGATCAAGGAAGGCCAGGATAATATTATTGGCAGACCAGTTGAAAAGACTGAACAGGAAAGAATCAACAAAATTTCTGCAAATGAGTTGGAAAGTTTTTTTGGACCAGAAAGTTATCTATCTGAGTATCTCGGGAACTATGAATACAGAAAACAGCAGTATGAAATGGCTGATTCAGTGAGGAAAATATTCAATCAAAATGGTTTTTTGCTTGCTGAAGCAGGTACCGGGATTGGAAAATCAATGGCATATTTAATCCCCGCTGTACTGTGGACAAAAAAAAATACGCAGAGTAAAGTTGTTATCTCTACAAATACAAAAAACCTGCAGGATCAGCTTTTTTCAAAAGAGCTGCCTGTTCTGCATAAGATGCCTTCATTGCAGTTTTTAGCTATTTTATTAAAAGGGAGAGGAAATTATCTGTGTCAGAGAACCTGGGAGGATCTAATAGAACATCCGGAAAAACTTTCCAGAAGAGAAAGAGTGCAGGCTCTTCCTCTAATTATCTGGTCCAATACCACACTCACGGGTGATATTGAAGAGAATTCCGGTTTTTCACGAAAAAGAAACAGAACTATCTGGAAATACTTGAATTGTGAAAGAAGTAACTGTAGCGGAAGAAACTGCCCTTTTGAATCTACCTGTTTTTTGAACAGAGTGAGAAAACTTGCTCCTTTTGCAGATATTGTAGTAGTGAACCATTCTCTCCTCTTTTCAGATATTTCTGCCGGAAATACTATTCTGAAATCATATGATTCCCTCATAATCGATGAAGCTCATAACATTGAAACCTCAGCTACCCGTTCTTTTAAACAGGAGTTAAATATATGGAAATTCAATGAAGTACTTAAGACAATCTATCAGGAATCACCGCATAATACAGGTATACTCTATTTTGTCCAGAAAAATGTAAAATATGTTATTAAACATAATAAAGATCAATCGACTTTAGAAAGAATATCAGCTGACCTAATACATAAAGTACAGGAATTGCGAGTGGATTCTCAACATTTTTTTAAAAACTTAAAGGACAAACATTGTAGTATGCTTACTTCTGAACAGCATTATCCACAGATACGATTTAAAGCAAAGCAAAAACTGTTTGGTAATCTGGAACAAGATGCTGAAAAACTGTTGACAGATCTCAAGCAATTAAATAAAGATTGTAATCATCTTATTGATGTGTTGAGGGACATGGCTTCTGAATCAGAAAAAGAATATTATCGCTGGTTAAGAGATATAGAGTCAATCATAATGCATACAGAAGATTTAGTTAGGTTGATGCATCATTTTATACATTGTGACTACACAGAAAATATTATCTGGTCAGTAATGATAACCAGTAAACATACAAAGGAAATATCCATAAACTCAGTACCACTTGATATTTCTGGTATTTTAGAAACAGGTTTGTTTTCTCATCTGGACAGGGGAGTTCTAACATCAGCTACTTTAAGGGTAAATAATAGTTTTGATTATTTTATTAAACGAATTGGTCTGGCTGATTCAGAACCGGAAAGGATCCAGGCTGAATCTTTTGGTTCACCCTTTAATTATTCTGAACAGAGCATGTTTATAATTCCTTCTTATTTACCGGATCCGAGAGAAAATAGTTATATCAAAGATGTCTCTAAACTTTTATTGCATACGTTAGAAAATAATTCTTACGGAACTATGGTATTATTTACTTCCTATAGGATGTTAAAAGAAGTGTACTTTTCCATGCTGCCAATATATAATGAAAAAAATATATTATTATTAGGTCAGGGCATAGATGGTTCACGAACAACCCTGTTAAAAACCTTCAAAGAAACCAAAAATTCAGTTCTATTTGGCACTAACAGTTTTTGGGAAGGTGTGGATATACCCGGATCTGCTCTGGAAATGTTGATTATAACAAAAATTCCTTTTCAGGTTCCGACTGAACCGGTATTCCAGGCAAGAATGGAAAAAGTTAATAATGATACCGGGAATGGATTTCTAAATTATGCAGTTCCGGAAGCAGTTATCAGGTTACGGCAGGGAATAGGACGTCTGATCCGGTCTACCGGTGACAGAGGTGTGGTTTTACTGTTGGATCAGCGTCTTATAAAAACCCGGTACGGGAATTATTTCACCAGATCATTTCCTGTTGAGCCGTTCATATGTAATCATGAAAAACTATTACAAAATAAACTTAAGGAATGGTTTTAGAGAACTAATTAAAATTAAAAGGTGCGCTATGAAAGAAAAAATTGTAATGGAGGGCATCACATTCGATGATATTCTTCTTATTCCGGCAAAATCAGGATTTCTGCCAAAAGATGTTGATATTAAAGCCAGATTTACCCGTAATATAAACCTGAACATACCTATTGTTTCTGCAGCCATGGATACAGTCACAGAAGCCCGGATGGCAATTGCTGTTGCCCGGGAAGGGGGAATTGGTATTATTCATAAAAATTTATCACCGGAAAGACAGGCTGCAGAGGTAGATAAAGTAAAAAGATCTGAGAGCGGAATGATATCAAATCCTGTATCTTTATCACCGGACAAAAAATTGAAAGATGCAGTTGAATTAATGAAAAAATATCATATTTCAGGTATTCCTATTGTAGAGAATAAAAAGTTAATTGGAATTTTAACCAACCGGGATCTCAGATTTGAAACCCAATTACATCAGTCAGTCAGAGATGTAATGACCAAGGATAATCTGATTACTGCTTCTGAAGGAACAGAGCTGGAGGAGGCAGAGGTAATTCTTCAGAAACATAAAATCGAAAAACTGCCCATTGTTGATGACGATGGTAATCTAACCGGACTTATTACTGTAAAAGACATCCAGAAACGAAAGGCATTTCCTAATGCTGCCAAAGATAGCAAGGGCAGACTTTTAGTGGGAGCTGCAGTCAGTACAGGATCTGATGCAGAGCATAGAGCAGAAAAGTTGGTGAAAGCAGGAGTAGATGTATTATGCGTAGATACTGCTCATGGACATTCTAAAAGTGTACTTTCAACCATAAAAGTAATTAAAAAGAATTATCCTGAAATTGAATTAATCGGAGGTAATGTAGCAACTTTTGAAGGTACCAAAGCTTTAATTGATGCCGGAGTTGATGCAGTAAAGGTAGGAATCGGACCTGGATCAATTTGTACAACCCGGGTAGTTGCCGGTGTCGGGGTGCCTCAGGTAACTGCTGTAATGGAATGTTCAAAAGTATGCAAAAAAGAAAATATCCCTTTAATCTGTGACGGGGGAATCCGTTTTTCCGGTGATATTTCCAAAGCATTATGTTCTGGTGCAGATTCAGTGATGCTTGGTTCATTGTTAGCAGGTGTAGAAGAAAGTCCTGGAGAACTGGTTTTAATGGAAGGAAGAAGTTATAAAGTATACCGGGGCATGGGTTCCCTGGGAGCAATGTCTTCCGGAAGTGCGGACAGATATTTTCAGGAAGTAAAAGAGGAACAGAAGTTTGTACCGGAAGGTATTGAAGGACGTGTTCCCTATAAAGGCCAGTTAACCGATGTTATCTATCAGCTTGCCGGTGGTTTACGGTCTGCTATGGGATACTGCGGAGTTAAGAGTATTAAAGAACTGCAGGAAAATGGAAAATTTATAAAAGTCAGTTCTGCCAGTATCAAAGAAAGCCATCCTCATGATGTTATAATTACCAAGGAGGCTCCGAATTATCAGACCGGATAGTAAATTTTACAAAATTTACTATCTGTATATAAAAGAAAGGTTCGCCAGTAAAATGTATATTTTATTTTTTCCTTTTTTTAAATCATAAAATTATGTATATTATTTATGAATTTTAAAAATTTTTATAAATAAAAAATCTGTTCTAAGAAATTATCTGATATGAGATATAGGTGAATGATAATTAGGATGTTTCCCTGCCATTTAACCAGTGGAGACAAGGAGGATATAATAAAAAAATTTTATTATTTGATGATATTGCTTCTGGTTTCTATATCGATCAATGGCATTTGTTATTCTCAGGATTCAGGGGGTATTTTCCCTCTCTGGAAATCTCTTGCAAAGGGAAAAGAACTGCCTTCTCCTTTTGGATTTGGATTAAATTTTTATAATCAGAATCAGAGTTTCAGTTTCTCAGAATCAAATTTTTATATAA
>CAZETW010000007.1:0-53311 GCA_964515295.1 uncultured bacterium
CTCTGCGTTTAAAGTATTTTTATATTTTTTTTGGATAGCCCTGTCTATTATTTAAAAACTATTTCTCATATATTATACTGCTGATTTTTTTAAAAACGAGATTTTTTACCATGGGGGTGTTTAAAACATATCCTGTGATTGTTCCGTTTTCATTGGATAAAAATTTTACCAGTGATAATTTTGCTGAAAACTCATCAGAACAGGTTTTATAGAAAGAGTCTTCATCAATTTTTATCAGTGGATTTTCAGTTTCATTCTTCCCGCTAATGTAAATCAATCCATTTTTTTCTGTAACAGTTTTAATGACATTTAATTCCTTATTATAGTAATGTCCTGTATAATATTCAGTTTGTTCTTCCGGTATCTTTTCCGGTTGTATTTTATTAAAAACACCTTTATTCCTGGCCATGAACTGACTGATACTGCCGGTTGAATCAGCTTTGAAATGCAGCTGAATGTCAAGATGTTCTGAATAAAAAGTATGATCCGAAATATAATCAAGATCAACTTGATAATTATTAAGGAACTGAAGTAACAGTTTTTCGTTTTCCAGCACTACTTCATATATGTATCCATTTTCATTAGCATACATTCCGGTATATTTATTTAAGTGAAAGGGAGCAAGTATTTCAGCTGACAGCTGAACTTCTGTTTCCACGTGAGCCCGATCAGAAGATAAACGTAGATATTTATCAGCAATCTTATATGCCAGGCTTAAATCAAATAAACCCAGATTAGAGAAAAGAATGATTGAGAAGGTATGCTCAGGGAATCTGAGATATATACCTCGGTATCCTGCATCACCTCCAGTATGTGATACAACGTTTTCACCTTTATAGTCTTTTATAACTAGACCGCAGGCATAGTTTATTTCTTCACCATTGTTAAGCCTGAATGTTTCGTGCATCTTTTCAATAATTTTTTCTCCTCCTACATCGGGATGATAAAAATTCTGATCCCATTTAACAAAATCTTCTACAGTGGTAAATAAACTGGTTGCACCCACAGTGGAAAAATTCAAACGGTCATGTTTGAAAGAATTTTTACCTGCTGGCCTGAAGGGATACGTTCTCATTTTTACTATGGATTCATTGTCGGCATGGAAATGGGTATTTTTCATCTTTAGTGGATCAAAGATTCTTTCTCTGGTAAACTGAGTGAAAGTCTGCCCGCTGACCCGTTGCACAATCTCAGCCAGAAGTGTGTATCCTGAATTCGAATACAGATATTTCTCTCCGGGATTAAAATTCAGGTCCTTTTGACTTTTAATGACTTTCAATAAGTGTTTCTGAGTGATAGCATCATCCATCCTCCATCCTGCAGCTATCAGTAATTCCCATTGATCTTTTATACCGCCGGTGTGGTGAATTAGATGTCTGATGGTAATCTTTTTGCCATAATCCGGAAGTTCAGGCAGATATAGTCGTATGTTATCATTTAGTGACAATTTACCTTCCTGTTCAAGGAGCAAAACCGAGAAAGCTGTAAATTGTTTGGAGATGGAGGCAACATGAAAGATGGAGGAGGAGGTTATGGGAATATTATATTCCAGATTTACCATACCATATCCTTTTTTATATATAACAGTTCCGTCTTTTACAACAGCTGCAGCACATCCGGGTGAATCTGGTTTGTCCCATCTTTCCAGCAGCCCGTCAATATATTTTGATAATGAATCCTGACCTGTACAGTAATTACATACTACCAGTAATATTAGACAAACAAGAGCCAAACGTATTTTTTGTATCATTGTTGCACCTCATTCATTAATGTACACATTTATTTTTTTTATAGTAAGATTAGTTTTATATTAAATATACATAAAAAAATATAAAACGCAAAGAACACAGAAAGATATGTAAAGATTATACATATTTAATAATTGAAAACTTAACACAATGCGATCTTTGCAGACTCTGCTTTAAAATTGTTAAAGACCTTAAAGGTCTGCCAGTCTTTTGAGGTCTATTATCCCTATATCAATTTTTTATCTTCTCTTCAACAAAATCATACCCGAAATTATACACCCAATCACCCCTATAGGCCAGAATTCAAATCCGGGGGAGAAAGGTTTTACCAGGTCAATGGAGAATCCGATAACCGGTGCAAGGATCATGACTGAAATTGATTTTGTCTGGCTTTCAATGGAAAGGATGGTAGCTGCTTTTATATCAACTGCAAAGGTTTCAAAACGGCTGATGAGAATGGGCCGCCAGAGATTTTGTGTGAAATATAAAAGAATGAAGATAATTATTATAAAAATAACGGAAATGTTAATCAGTATAAAAGAGAGTAAAAACAGATACAAAAAAAAGGTAATTTTCCATATACAATTAGCAGCATTTTCCAGACTTCCGGTTTTTTCACCTACTTTATATGATTTCCGGCTTCCCCAGGCTGAAAAAATATGAAATAAAAGATATGTCAGTCCCAACATAACAGTAGTTCGCTGGAATTCAGTCAGATTTATGAGCAGCGGAAGTAAAAGTATTGAATTTTTTATTAGGGGCTGAATGTAATCTTTAACTGCAGCAAACATGCCTTCAAAAGACATTGATTCTGTGAGCAGAATGCGGAGTTTTGGTATGTGTACAGCATCTTGGAACGCATTCCATAGATGACGAAAAACACCTTGAATATTAATGCTGATTTCTGACTGCACATCAAGATAATCCGGATATCCTAAAAAATTTATAATCTCAAGTACATAGGGGAAAAAAGTAAGTGCAAAAAGCCAGGAGTAATCCTGTACTATCAGAACTGCTGTGCTGGCAACAACAATGGAAACTGCTGAACCGATTTTTGACCAGGAACGGGTATACCCATATACTTTATTTTTTTCCTGCAGACGTCCTTGACGATCCAGCCAGGAGAAGATCATGGCTTTATGCGTACCACTTCTGAACGCTTCTCCCATACCAAAAAAAACCATGGCTCCTATCATATACACAAAAGAAGGGAATAAAAAGAAAATCAGAAGAGAGAAAATATAGAAAACAAAGGAAAAGATCATACTCCGTCGTCTGCCGAACAGATCTGCTACTGCCCCGCTGGGTATTTCACATAAGTTCTTGGATAATTCCCGGAAAAATATCAGTAAACCGATCTGAGAGAAATTAAGACCGGATTCTAAAAAATACAAGAGAAGAAAAGGTTCAAAATATCGTTGATTTTTTAAAAAGCCATATAAGGCAAAACGCCGGATCATAGGAGAATTTAATCTTTTATAATGGGAAATTCAACTATAACTGAAGTTCCATTGTTCAGTTCACTTTCGACCTGAATGGTACCATCATGCAGTTCCACGATCCATTTACAAATAGAAAGACCTAAACCGCTTCCCCCCAGTTCGCGTGACCGTGATTTATCTACCCGGTAGAATCTTTCAAATATTCTCGGTATGTCATCTTCTGGAATCCCATACCCATTATCCTCAACAGTGATAGTTGCATGCTTATTTTCCTTTTTAAGTTCTATAGATATACTTCCTCCTTCAGGAGTATATTTAACACTGTTATCTATAAGATTCCACAGCAGTCTGGTGAGCAGTTCTTCGTTGCCGCTGATCTTTACATGATCATTTTGGCGTAATGTAAGTTTTTGATTTTTTGCTGATACCAGAATGCTGGCATCTTCATATGTATCCGATATTATAGTGCTTAGATCAATTTTTGAAAAATCATAGTCAATGTTACCAGTATCAATACTGTGAAGAAGCATTAAGGTATTGGATATTGATATCAGATATTGAATTTCTTCTAATATACTTTCCAGGGAAGATGATATCATATTAGGAATTTTTTCATAGGTGAGCAACTCTTCAATCTCCCCGCGGATAATGGTAAGAGGTGTTCTGAGCTCGTGAGCTGCGTCCTGAGAAAATTGTTTGATCATAGTAAAGGATTGATCCAGACGGTCGATCATTGAGTTTAAGGTGACGATCAATTCCCTTATCTCGTCTTTTCCTTTAGGTACTTCAATTCTTTTATGTAAGTTTTTTGAAGTTATACTTTGGGCAGTTTTATTAATCCGGTTAATTATATTAAGTGATCGCTGAGTAACAAAAAGACCGCAGAGGATTGAGAATATGATTCCAAGAGGGAGAATAATAACGAGTAATTGAAGCAGCTTTGATTTAACCGAATAAATGATAGTAAGCTGATACCCTAAAAAGACCGAATAGCCTCCTTTGTGAATTTTGATTATGGTAAAAGGTGTTGATTGTAAATGTGTTTTAAAAAGAGACATATGCGGTTCTGAGTAATTATCTATCAGATTTTTATAATTACTGTATTTTTTTGTAAGATACATTAACGAATCATCATGAAAAATAAAAAGGATAAATTTATGATCAGCTATATCTGTATATTCTCTGATGTCAAAAAAGTTAGGATGCTTCTGAGGCGCAATTGATTTAAAAAATTGATTTTTATCTTGGAGTGGATTATCGATATTTTTGAATGCTGAATCTAACCATTTAGCCCTCTTGGTTATCTTACAATCAACTTCATGCTGAAGCTGATAACCAAGGATCAGATAAATAAGTATGAAAACTCCCAATAAAATTGCTGTAAGAAGACTTGTATACCAAAGAATAATTTTAAATTTGTAACTACTGATCATTTGTATCTGCCTTAAACATATATCCAAACCCTCTTATGGTTTTTATGAATTTTTTAGAGTATCCTTCGTCAATTTTTTTACGAATACGGTTAATATAGACATCAATAAAATTTGTACCTGTATCAAAATTATAATTCCATACATGCTCAGAAATAGTGGAACGGTTAAGAGCCCGGTTCACATTGTAGATAAGAAATTCGAGCAGGGCATACTCTTTGGCAGAAAGTTCAATTTTTTTATTGTCTCTGAAAACTTCTCTGGTATGAGTATTCACTGAGAGGTCATCAAACTGAAGAACCGGATTTTTATCAGGATAAGTTCTTCTGAGCAGAGCACGAAGACGGGCTAAGAGTTCACCAAAAGCAAATGGTTTTACTAAATAATCATCTGCACCAAGATTCAGCCCCTGTATACGGTTCTGAACATTTGCTTTGGCTGTTAATATTAAAACCTTGGTATTAATACCTTGTTTACGTATTTCCTTTAGAATAGTAAACCCATCTAATTTAGGGAGCATTAGGTCCAGAATTATTATGTCATATGATTCATTAAATGCTTTTTCCAGACCTTTTTTGCCATCATATTCAATACTGACTACAAAGCCTTCATTTTCCAGACCTTTTTTTATAAATGTAGCTACTTTTTTTTCATCTTCTACGATTAAGATTTTCAATGTCTGTCCTATCCGAGATTCATTACTTTTTTCAGATGGATTTCTTTATCTGCATAAAGAAATTATTATCATTTATTTATAAATATAGACTTTAATAAAGATATAATCAAGATGTAAATTGAAAATCTGAAATTGTAATGATATTGTAATGAATTTGCCGGGCATAATTCATATATTTTTTTTATATTTAAGAAGATAAAAATGATTGTTATATAGAGGAGGTATTTAGTGAAAAGTATTAAATTATTCAGCTTTATTTTTGTATTATTACTGATTATTACTCCAATTTTTGCTCAGAAGAAAGTTTCGGACACACTTTCTCTAAAAGAACAGGCACCTAATGTGTATCTGGATAGAGTTCCATTTGAAGATCATATCCGAAGAGAGATTACTTTTGTTAATTATGTAAGAGATCCCAAAGAAGCAGATGTTCATATACTGGTTACTACCATGCAGACCGGGAGTGGTGGTAAAGAGTATACCATACAGTTTCTGGGGAAAAAGCAATGTAGTAAGCTGCAAAATACCCTGAAATACTATTCTCAGAGTACAAGTACCAGATATGAGATCCGAGAAGGATTTATAAATACCTTGAAAATGGGGCTCACTCCTTATATTGCCAGCACCCCAATGATTAAAAAGATACAGTTGAGGGTGGATGAAGGAGAATCGGTAGAAGAAATTCAAATCAAGGACGATTGGAATTATTGGCGGTTTGATATAGGGTTGAGTACAGATTTTGAAGTTGAAGAGTCCCGGGAAGAAGAGTCCTATAATGGAAATATCAGTATAGACAGAATTACTCATGCTCATAAACTGAGCATGTTCTTATGGGGACGTTATGATTATGACAGCTGGACTGAAGATGAAGAAACCGAAACCAGTATACGCAGAACTCTTTTTTTTAGAACACTCTATGTTAAGAGTTTAACCGATCATTGGTCAATTGGAACCTGGCTCTCCATGAAGTCATCCACGAGAGAGAATTTAGAATTTCAAATAAAACCTCAACCGGCAATTGAATATAATTTTTTCCCGTACATTCAATCAACCCATAGACAATTACGTTTTTTATATAAAATCGGATATGAATATAATAACTATTTTCAAGAAACTGTATATTTTAAAACCTCAGATAAATTATATAATGAATCTCTTTCCTTGATACTTGATTTCATAGAACCATGGGGTGAAATATGGGTTGATTTAACCGGATCCCATTATTTTCATGATTTTTCTAAAAATAGAATTTCCTTTTATTCAAGGGTAGATATCCGGATTTTTAGAGGATTTTCCATAAATATGTGGGGGCGGTTTTCTGCTATTCATGATCAGCTTTACCTGGCCAATACAGAAGTTAAATTAGAAGATATACTCTTGAACAGAAGAGAGCTTGAAACCGGCTACAGTTTTGACTTTCGGATCGGTTTCAGCTTTAAATTCGGTTCTATATATAATAATATTGTAAATCCCAGATTCGGAAACGGAAGTTGACATAGCAGATATTATTAAATATAATGTATTGATCTTGTTATAAATTTTCACCGCTCGAGGTCATTACCAGTTTCCCGTGCTTTACCCCCTTAGTGCTGATCAGTTCGTTAGCAAAGGATCTGATTTTTTTGGCATTCCCTTTAATAACCATTACTTCCAGACAGTTATCATGATCCAGATGGACATGCATGGTTGAAATAACAGCATCGTGATGCTGATGCTGATGTGAAGTGAGACTGTCCTGCAGATGATGCTGATGATGATTATATATAATAGTCAGCGTTCCGACGGTTTCAACCTGATCTGTTTCCCATTCTTCCTGTATAAGTTTATCCCGCACAATATCTCTGAATGCTTCAGAACGATTATTATATTCGTGTTTTTTTATAAAATTATCAAAACGCTGTAGCAGATTATTGTCAATAGAAACACTAAATCTGGCGAGTTTTTTCATGGGATACTCCTTTTTTAAAGGGGACGGAAAAAGGATATATGGAAGAGAGGATTTTATATTATTTATTGAGGATAGAAAATTTTTTTAGTGCCTTTTCTTTTTTATCCTTTTTCCTTAATCTTTTATCTTTTGTTTTCTATTATACCCGGTGATTACTGATAAGCAGCGTATTAGGATTTAATTTTAACTGCAGACGATCGACTTTCTTTTCATTGTGATCTTTTAATAGTGAAAGGTCAATGTAATTTTTTTTGGGTTTGAGCATAATTATCACAGCAAAGATATTCTGGAATTTATTTACTGGTGTGGGAATGCCCTTATCATCATATTCCAGATTTTCACGATGCAGTGTAGCAGAAAACCAAAGAGGCAATTTGATACTTTCAGCAAAAGATTTCCAGGATTTAAAATTTTCTTCAGATGCAGTTTCAAAAGAGAAACCATCGATGATGATTATATTGGGGCTAAAATGAGCATCGTCAAGAAATTTTATTATACTTTTTATGGTTTTTTTTAGATGAGTATAATCCGGTCTATAATTCAGAATGAGGCGATTGGATATGATCTGATCATGGTTATTTAGTACATTTTCCAGTTTATAAGCCTGTGCAATTTCCTGGAAAGTCTGATCATACCATTTTTCTATGTGATGAGGGTCTCCAGAAAATGATATATGGAGAACCTTTTTCTCTGATAACAGTTTATCAACAGCCAGATGAACCAGACAGGCTGTTTTTCCCACACCTTTTCTTCCGGTAAATACTCCCAGATTTCCTTTACCTACTCCTCCGTGAATTGTTTTCTCAAAAATCCGGATAGGACTTCGCTTTATCAATTCATCTTTTAACATTAAATTACCTCAATCATTATTTTTTAAATTTTCCTTTAATTCTTCAGCCAGAGATTCCGGTACTTTTGAATAGTGGGCAAACTCCATGGAAAATTCCCCTTTTCCCTGAGTTGATGATCGCAGAACAGTAGAATATCCAAACATTTCACTTAAAGGAACTTCTGCCTCAACTCTGGCAAATTTATCCTCTTCCAGGGCACTGATTATCGTTCCCCGCCGCTGATTAAGACTGTTTAAAACATTACCCTGAAATTCAATGGGGACTTCAACAGAAACCCTCATTATTGGTTCAAGGATTACCGGTTTACATTTACTATATACATTTCTGAAAGCCCCTTTTGCAGCTTGCTGAAATGCTTTATCCGATGAATCAACAGGATGGTAGTCACCATCATTTAATTCTATCTTTATCCCCACTATTGGAAATCCGGTTACTGGTCCTTTTTCCAGACATTGTCTGAATCCATTTTCACAGGAAGGTATGTATTCAGTAGGGATATTGCCGCCTTTAACATTACTTATAAATTCAAAATCTTTATCACGACAAGGTTCAATGGTTCCAACCACTTTACCGTACTGACCTGCTCCTCCTGTTTGTTTTTTATGAGTATAATTAAAATCAGCTTTTTTTGTGATACTCTCTTTATAAGCAACTTGTGGCGGTCCGGTCTCCAGTTTTACACCATATTCTCTTCTCATCCGTTCAATATATACATCCAGATGAAGTTCTCCCATACCTTTTATGATCGATTCATTCGTTTCCGGATCAACATAGGTTTGAAAAGTTGGATCCTCTTTGGTAAAACGATTAAGTGCTTTAGCTATATTTTCAGATGATTTATTGTCTTGTGCTTGTAATGATAAAGAGATGACAGGATCAGGAACAAACATTGATACCATGGAGTAGTTAATGTCTCCGGAGGTAAAGGTATCACCACTTACACAATCCACTCCGAACAAAGCAACGATATCACCTGGTCCTGCAGTTTCAATATCCTCCATCTCATCAGCATGCATTCTGATTAGACGTCCTATCCGCATTTTATCTCTACTTCTTACATTGTAAATTTCATCACCTTTATTCAGTACACCTTGATAGATCCGTACATAGGTCAATTGACCGTAACGAGTATCTTCCAGTTTAAAAGCGAGAATAACCAGAGGATCATCCGGATTATTTGTCAGTTTTACTTCTTTTTCATTATTATCAAGATCGAGACACGTATTTGTTACATCAGCAGGTGAAGGAAGATATTCAACAATCCCGTCTAAAACCGGTTGTACTCCCTTATTCTTGAAAGCCGCTCCCATAAATACCGGAGTAAATTCCTGAGATAAAGTCCCTTTTCTTACAGCATGTATAATCAGTTCTGCACTTACTTTATCTTTAAAATAGGATTCCAGTAGTTTATCACTGAACATAGAAACTTTATCAATAAGAATATCCCGTTTTTCTTTAGCTTTTTCCAAAAGTTCAGGAGGTATTTCATCTTCACGAACAGTTTCACCACTCATTCCTTCAAAATAAAGAGCTTTCATTTTTACAAGGTCAATAATACCTTTGAAATTGTCTTCAATACCTATAGGGATTTGCATCATAGCTGCATTATGACCAAGTTTATCATGTAATTGTTTTGTTACGCCTTCCGGATTGGCACCCAGACGATCACATTTGTTAACAAATGCAATACGGGGTACATTGTATCGTTTCATCTGTCGGTCCACAGTAATAGATTGTGATTGTACTCCTCCAGTAGCGCATAATACCAGTACAGCACCATCAATAACACGTAGGGCTTTTTCTACTTCTACTGTAAAGTCTACATGGCCGGGAGTATCAATAATATTTACAGAACAGTCTTTCCACTGAACATTTGTGGAAGCAGACGAAATAGTTATTCCTCGTTCACGTTCTAATTCCATAGAATCCATTTTAGCGCCTGTACCATCTTTGCCTCTGACTTCATGCATTGCATGAATTTTTTTGGTGTAAAAAAGAATCCTTTCTGTCAGGGTAGTTTTACCTGAATCAATGTGAGCACTGATCCCAATATTACGTAATTTTTTATTTTTTTGTGTCATAATTTTTCTCATTAATGATAATCATTATAAAAATTGTTCATCCCTTCTTTTTATTACAGAACAAAAGAGTTTTAATATACGTTTTTTTTATCAGCAAACAAATTAAATATAAAAATTATTCATGAAAATGTAAAAATATTTCTTGCATTCTAAATATTTTGTAAATAAATTTATGATAAATTAAGATATACACAATTATTATCGGAGGTTAATATGAAGAAAAATATTTTAAAAAGTATACTTGTTTTTTTATTGTTTTCTTCTTTAGTACTGATTTTTTGTGATAAAAAATCAACTGATTCCAATGGTGATTCAAAAACATCTGATTTTTCAGCTCTGACAGGTACCTGGCTTTCTCAGAGTGCGACTGTTGATGTTAAATTAAAAACCAATTCAAATCAGACAGCAAATGATTTATTATCACAAGCAGACGGAGCAATTTCTGTAACAGGAGATCATCCTGCTGATTTAAAATATATTATTGACTTACCAATGGAAGACTTCAGGAATATAATCATTACTGAAGATATGCTTCTCACAGTTTTATTAAAACCAACAAGTACCACCAGTATGTTATCTATATCGCTTGGGAGTTTGGACCAGGGAGTTATGTTTCAGGTAATCTCAGATACAGATACAACCTATTATTTTGGAGATATCAATGACTTTACAATAAGTGAAACCCAGGCGCAGGTTACTGCCAATGACGCTGTATTTACTACCGGTTATGGCTCTACAAATTCAAAATCAAAAACAGCAAGAAACACTTCACAGGTTAAATTAAATGGAACTATCACTGCAAATACTATATCTATCAGTGCCAATGATCCGACTTCAATACTGCCTTTTCCTATACCACTGCCAGCAGAAGATATTGGTACTGTCACTTTGAATGAGGACAGTACATTTATTGCTGAGTTCAGCATTGAAGATTTTGTTGAAGTAGATACTTCTATTACCGGAAAATGGTATGTTGAAGATGATAAACTGATATTAGGACCTCCGGAAGGGGAAGAAGGTGAACCGATAGAGTTTGACTATTCTCTTCAGGGCGGTAATCTAACCTTAACTGCATCAATAGGAATATCAGAGTTTCTGGATGATGTCGATACTGGAGATTTTGATGTTATGGCATTGCTGGAGGCAGTTTTTGGTCTTGATCCAGGAAGTTTAACTGATGTGATCATCGATATTGAGCTTGTAATGTCAAAAGGGACCAGCAAGCTTTATTTAGAGAAAAGTAAAAAATCACTCTGGTTTGATGATGAATACCGTAATCAGACAATTTCCAGGATCCTGCATAAATTAGATTCCATGATGAACAGATAGAGATCAAATTACTTGTAATGACTTAACCCTGTGACGAGACTGTCGAAAAAGTTTTAAATATGTCATTGCGAGTGTTTTTTACGAAGCAATCTCCCAGATTTTAACCTTACTGAAGGAGATTGCTTCGTCACTTCGTTCCTCGCAAAGACGTGAGATGACTTTTTCGACAGTCTCGACTGGGATTCAAATCCTGTCAGGGTTTTTAATTAGATAAAATTTATCCGCTGTACTTTGAACCAGATGTTTGATTATCATCTTTCTGTCCTTTATCAAACTTTTTTTCCCACTTCATATCACTTCGTTTTTTCAGATATCTGCCAAAATAGGAAACCAGTATACTTATTTCATATAAGATCACTAAGGGACCTGCCATGAGCAGCTGACTTATAGGATCAGGTGGAGTGATCAAGGCAGAAATAATAAGAACAATAATAATACTGTATTTACGATATTTTTTCAGAAATGAAGGAGTAAGTATACCAATCCTGGAAATAAAAAAGGAAAGCACGGGCAGTTCAAATATTATTCCGGATAAAATAATTATACGTAATACAAATCCCAGATAATCGTTGATATTTATTTTAGGACTGATGGTCTCAGTGCCCATTGAAAAAAGAAAAGGCAGTACAATGGGAATTAATATGAAATAGGAAAAAGCAATTCCTCCCAGAAAACAAAAAGTTGTAAAAAATAATCCGGGAAGAAAATATTTTTTTTCTTTATCCAGAAGACCAGGAGAAACAAAACTCCAGAATTGATAAAAGAGCACTGGTATAGAAACTATAACTCCCATAGTAATAGCTATCTGCAGTCTTACTATTAACATACCGGTAGGTTTTAAGAAGATCATTTCTGCCGGTTGTTCCAACTTGTCATTGGGGCGGGTAAGGAGGTTGAGGACTATATTAATAAAAGGAAAGGCTGCAAATGTAAACAGAATGACTGAACCGATACATTTGATCAGTCTTCTACGAAGTTCTTCCAAATGTTCCAGAAAGGGCATTTCTATATTTTTAGAATTCATTTGAATTGAGAAAAAATATGATTAAAATTTAAGACCGGCAAATCCCAGAAATGCCATAGACATTAAACCAGCCATAATAAAAGCAATAGGTGCTCCTTTTATTGCTTTGGGCAAATTGGCATATTCCAGTTTTTCTCTTAATCCGGCCATTAAAACCAGGGCAAGAGTAAATCCAATTCCGGAGGCAGCGCCGTTAACAATACTTTCTATAAAATTATAGTTTTCATTGATGTTCAGTAAAGATACTCCCATTATAGCACAATTTGTTGTAATGAGGGGCAGGTATATTCCAAGTGAACGATAAAGACCGGGGCTGAGTTTGTGAATAACCATTTCAACAAACTGTACCAGAGTAGCTATGACCAGGATAAAAGCAATTGTTCTTAAGTAAGTAAGGTCAGGTGGATTACTCTGACTGTGCATAAACCATTGAAAAATAAGATTATTTTGAGTGGGAGCCAAAAAATAATTATATATTATCCAGGTTACCATGGAGGCAATAGTCATAACAAAAATTACCGCCATGCCCATGCCCACAGCTGAATCAAGTTGTTTGGAAACTCCTATATAGGGACATAAACCTAAAAATTTATGAAGAACAAAGTTTGAAATAAAGATTGATCCTACTGCTATAAATATAAGAGTTTGAAAATCCATAAATCACCTCGATTTAATATTTTATTCTTTTATTTTCTATCCAGTTTAAAAATGCAATTAAATAACCGATTGTAATAAATGCACCAGGAGCAAGAATCATCATTATTGCAGGCTGGAAAGAGTCCGGGAAGACAGGAATACCCAGCCAGGTTCCGTTTCCCAAAATTTCTCTGAATGTTGCTATAATAGAAAGTGCAAGAGTAAAGCCAATTCCCATACCAAGACCGTCAATGATGGAAAAGAAAATATTGTTTTTGCTGGCAAAAGCTTCGGCCCGTCCCAGTATAATACAGTTAACCACAATAAGTGGAATAAAAATACCCAATGATTTATTCAGTGCCGGGAAAAAAGCAGCCATCACCAGTTGAACAATGGTGACAAAGGTAGCAATAATCATAATAAATATGGGAATGCGAATTTTTTCGGGTACTGCTTTTTTGATTATGGAAATAACTGTATTTGAGCACACTAACACAAAGGTTGCAGCAGCACCCATACCAAGGGCATTATTAACAGAAGTAGAAACTGCCAGTACCGGGCATAAGCCCAGCATGAGACGAAAAACTGGATTTTCTTTATATAATCCTTTTATAAATTCTTTCCACATTTTCATAAATATGTACTCCGTTACTTTAAACTATTAAGTTTATTCATTAATGATCTGGTACTGTCTGCGATGGCATCAGTAATAGCACGGGAGGTAATAGTGGCACCGGTTATGGAATCGATATTACCATCATCTTTATCAACAGCAATTTCAGCAGCTTTTTCCCCCTTAAATTGCTCCTGAAACCAGGGTGATGATTCACCTGGTAGTATTTCTTCACATTTTGAACCCAGCCCGGGAGTTTCTGTCTGGGATAATATTTGTATTGCAAGTATGGTCCCTGAAGTATCAACTCCTACTAATGTTTTAATTGTACTGGAATAACCATTGCCATTAGCTTGAAAGGCATATCCGATCAGATCAGTGGTATCAGGATTAGCAAATCCTTTATGAGCAATAATATTATTTTTCTTTTGTACTGGTATTATCGCTCCGTTTTCAGAACCAGGGAGAACCTGATACAATCCCTGGTTAAATTTATTTTGTTGTTGTGCAATAATCTGAGGTTTTGTAATTTTATTTATCCAGGCCAGGGACGCTGATGCAATTATTCCGACAATAGTTAAAATAATTCCATATTTTATCATTTCTTTCATTTCTGTCTATTTACCTCCAAACTTTTTAGGTTTAGTATATCGGTCTAAAAGAGGTGTAGTAAGATTCATTAACAGTATTGAATATGAAACTCCTTCCGGATATCCGCCCCAGAGTCGAATCACAGATGTAAGGATTCCACATCCAGCGCCAAATATCAGTCGCCCTTTAAAGGTTATTGGTGTGGTTACCATATCAGTTGCCATAAAAAAAGCTCCTAAGATCAGCCCACCTGACAGTATATGAAAAAGAGGATCACCAGTAAAAAGACCGTCAGTTCCTCCGAAAATCCAGGTTAATATTCCTACAGTCACAATATATGCAGTTGGGATTTTCCATCCAATAATTCTTCTGTACATAAGATAAAATCCACCGATTAACAGAAGCAGAGCGGAAGTTTCACCAATGCATCCTCCTATTTTTCCTATGAAAAGGTTGGAATATGAGCTATATAATTGTGAAAGAGCCTGTATTGCATCAGGAACTTTTTCTGTAAATTGAGATTTATGCAGCAGAATCTCACGCGCAGACTCAAATATACTGAGTGGAGTGGCTTCGGTTATAGCATCGATTTTAGACAGATCAATTCCTGATAATGTTCCTCCCCGGGGTGCAGTCCGGAAGACAGTCATGTACACGGGCCAGGATGCGGTGAGAAAAGCACGTCCCACCAAAGCAGGATTCAGTGGATTGTATCCTAATCCGCCAAATGACATTTTTCCTACAGCTATACCCACAAATGCTCCCATCGCGGGAAGCCAAAAAGGAACTTCAGCTGGTACATTATACGCAAGAAGTAGTCCGGTGAGAATGGCGCTTCCGTTTCCGATACTAAGAGGTCTTTTCAATAAAAATTGGATAATTCCTTCAGTCAGTACCGCAGTAATGACAGCAATAACAATTACCCAAAAAGCCTGCCATCCAAAAAAATAAATACCTGCAATCCCGGCAGGAATCAGAGCACCAATGACAGAGTACATTATTTTAGGTATAGAATCTGAATCAGTGATATGAGGAGCAGAAGATATATAAAATTTCCTTTCCATTATGTATGATCCTCCCTTGAGCATTTATTTAGCTTGTTGTTTTTCATTCCAGATCATTTTTCCGAGTTTTATATATTGAACCAGATTGCGCTTGGAGGGACAAATATAACTGCAGGAACCACATTCCATACAATCAAACAATCCCATTTCCTGAGCTTTATCAACGTCCTGGTATTCAATAAAAGAAGCAATGTGACTTGGCATAAGTTGCATAGGACAAATATCCACACAACGGGCACATGCTATACACGGTTTTTGCATATGTAATTGTGCTGTTTTTTCATCTAAAACCAAGATACCAGATGTTCCTTTTATAACTGGTACTTCATCTGTAATTTGAGATATTCCCATCATGGGGCCACCGTTAATTATTTTTACTGCATTTTTTTTATATCCTCCGCAAAAATCAATTATATGCTGGAAAGGAGTGCCAATCCTTACCTTTACATTACCAGGTTTTTTTACTCCCGGTCCGGTAACAGTTACCACTCTTTCTATTAACGGCTTTTTGCTGCTCACTGCTTCATACACAGCTAAAGTAGTTCCCACATTATGAACAAGACAGCCAACATCCATGGGAAGTTTCCCTGAGGGGACTTCACGACCGGTAGCTGCTTTAATAAGCTGTTTTTCTGCACCCTGAGGATATTTTATATTAAGAGGAAGAACAGATACAGTATTCATTCTTGCGGTTTTTTTCCTTATTTTCTTAATAGCATCCGGTTTATTCTTTTCTATTCCTATGATAGCTTTCGACACATCCAGGATTTTCATGATAATATTTAACCCAGCAAGAAGGTCGTCAGTATTCTCCAGCATAAGTCTATGATCGGCTGTAAGAAAAGGCTCACACTCAACTCCGTTAAGAATGACACATTCAATGGGTTTATCATCAGGAGGAGACAGTTTTACATGAGAAGGAAAGGCTGCTCCTCCCATACCAGCCAGTCCGGCTTCCTGAATACGCTGTTTCATTATATCATTAGAAAGTTTCATGTAATTGTTGTCTTTTTTAGGCTTCTCCTGCCAGGTGTCATTTCCATCATTTTCTATGACAACTGACAGTACATTCATACCCAAAGGGTGAGGCCTTTTTTCTACTGCTGTAACAGTTCCTGAGACAGATGCATGACATACAGCTGAAACAAATTTTGAAGATTTTCCGATAACCTGACCCATTTTTACAGAATTTTTTTTCTCAACCAGTGGTTCATTAGGAGCTCCTATATGCTGTTGCAGAGGAATAATGACAGTTTCAGGAGCCTTAACTTCTTTAATCTTCTTTTTTTCAGTCCAATGTTTTTGTTCCGGAGGGTGAACACCACCTTTAAAAGTTTTCTTGAGGGGCATATCGAATAACCTTTATTTTAATTTTGTTAATTCTTGAATAAATTCATTTTTATCTTCGAATTTTCTGTAAACCGAGGCAAATCTGACATAGGCTACTTCATCTAATTTTTTTAATTTTTTTGAAACCATTTCTCCAATTTTACGACTCTTGACTTCTTTAACAAATTTTGAGTTGAGATGATTTTCAATATCTGTCACAATTTTTTCAATTTCTTCTATGGATATAGGTCTTTTACTGCAAGCAATCTGTATACCATATTGTAATTTTTTACGATTAAATGGTTCTCTACGGTTGTCTGATTTAATTACATAGAGTTTTTTATCTTCGATTTCTTCCAGAGTGGTAAAACGTCTGTTACAGTTAAGACAAAGTCTTCTTCTTCGTATAGCTTTGCCTTTATTCCAGGAACGGGAATCCACTACTTTGTCATTATTTTTACCACAGTACGGACAAACCATTTATGTCTCTCTCTTTTTTTTGTTATGAGAGGAATGTAGGCCTTTTTAATTTTATAGCGTCAGTATTACTTTGTTCTGAGAATTTTTTAGAAAGCTCATCAGGATATCCCTCAACATAATAAATTTTTTTGATATAAGCATTTATTATCATTTTCATACAAAGCGAACAAGGAAAATGAGTTGAATAAATCACTGCGTTTTTAATACTGGTTCCGGAAGTTGCGGCCTGTATAATTGCATTCTGTTCGGCATGGAGGCCTCTGCATAATTCATGTCTTTGTCCACTGGGGATATTCAGCTCTTCTCTGAGACAGCCAATATCTAAACAATGAGGAAGAGATTGGGGAGCACCATTATAGCCGGTAGTCAGGATTCTTTTATTTTTTACAATTACAGCTCCGACTTGTCTGCGTCTGCAAGTGGATCGGGTAGCAACTAAATATGCTATTTCCATGAAATAATCATCCCAGGAAGGGCGATGAATTTTAACTGGTTTTGACATATACTATTCACTGTTCAGCTGTTGATGTTTTTAAAATAATACTAATAATAATTTATGCTTATTGTAAATCGTTATAAAGAGGAAAATTTTGACATAAATCATACACCTGATTTTTAATCTCATTAATTATGGTATCATCTTTAGGATTAGAAATAACTTTATCAATAAAACCAGCGATGATTTTCATTTCATTTTCTTTCATTCCTCTGGTAGTTAAAGCTGGAGTTCCGATCCTGATGCCGCTGGTTATAAACGGACTTCTTGTATCAAAGGGAACCATGTTTTTATTGACAGTAATTCCGGCTTTTTCTAAGGCTTTTTCTGCTTTTTTACCAGATATTTTCCTGGACGTCAGATCAACCAGTATAAGATGATTGTCAGTTCCACCGGATACCAGTTTATACCCGTTATTAAGCATTGTATCCGCAAGGGCTTTAGTGTTCTTAATAATCTGTTTACAATATTCTGTATATTCAGGTTTGAGATTTTCTTTAAATCCCACCGCTTTGGCAGCAATGACATGCATAAGGGGACCGCCCTGCATACCCGGCATAACAACATTGTCAATTATTTCCGACATTTTTTTAACCCGGCCGGATTTACGAGCAACTATCCCCATATCATTGTCCTTGTCTTTTCCCATTAAAATCATTCCGCCTCTGGGACCTCTGAGAGTTTTATGAGTAGTGGTTGTGACAACATCACAGTGGGGCAGGGGATCAGGATGGAGTTTGGTTGCTACCAGACCAGCTGGATGAGCAATATCAGCCATTAAATATGCACCGATAGTATCTGCAATCTCTCTGAATTTTTTAAAATCAATAAAGCGGGGATAAGCACTTGCTCCGGTGACAATAAGTTTCGGTTTATGCTTTTTAACCTGATCTTCCACCATATCAAAATCGATAGTGCCTGTTTCCTTTTTAACTCCATATGAAACAAAATTATATAGCTTACCAGAAAAATTAACAGGGCTTCCATGGGTTAAATGTCCTCCGTGAGATAAATCCATACCCAGTACTGTATCACCCGGATTAAGAAAGGTCATATATACTGCCATATTTGCCTGAGAGCCTGCATGAGGCTGAACATTGGCATATTCACAGTTAAAGAGTTCTTTTGCTCTGTCACGGGCAAGATTCTCAGCTATATCAACAAATTCGCAACCACCGTAATAGCGATGTCCGGGATAACCTTCTGCATATTTATTAGTCATGACACCACCCAAAGCCTGCAACACAGCTGGACTGACGAAATTTTCGGAAGCAATTAATTCTAATTTATTAGCTTCGCGATCTATTTCGCCTTTTATAGCATTATAAATATCCGGATCTGTTTTTTTAATTAACTCCATTTTTTACTCCAAATTAAAATTATGATAAGATGGAACAAAATAAGCTTACCAGTTTATACACCGGTAAGCTTATGAATTTTATTAATGCGTCTTTTATGCCGATCGTTATTGCTAAACTCTGTAAATAGAAATTCAGAAATAATATTCAATGCCTGATCAAACTCAGTTATTCTGCCTCCCAAGCATAATATATTTGCATTATTATGTAATCGTGCTAATCGTGCAGTTTCAGCTGTATTGCATAAGGATGCCCGTATTCCTTTAATCTTGTTAGCAACAATTGACATTCCGATCCCACTACCACAGATAAGTATTCCATAATCATATGATTTCTCAATATACAGTTTTGTAACTTTAACTGCAATATCTGGATAATCAACTGAATCTGAAGAATGGGTTCCACAATCTTTATAAATTATTTTTTCATTATCTAAAAATTGCTTAACATGTTCCTTAAGTTCAAAACCTGCATGGTCTGCGCCTATTACAATTTTCATTTCTTTTATTCTAATTTATATCCAGTTATATGCTTCACTCTTGGGAGTATCATAATCATGAATAAATTTATCTTCTGTAGTAGGGATAACTGGTGTAAGTGATTGTATTCTGCTTTCTGCTTCTTTTCTATACGCAAGATCAGTTTTAGCTTTTACATATTGGTCATAAGCGATTTTATAAACCAGTTTATCATCATAGGTTGTCTTACCGTCATTTCTTTTGATATTTCTGTCGGCTGCGTTTTCGTATATTTTTCCCAGGGTTAAATAAGCAAGTCCGTATTGATTGTCAATTCGCAAAGCTCTGTTTACAGTACGTCTGGCAGTAGAGTATCTGCCAAGAGATGAATAGGAGGAAGCAAGATTACATAAATTTTCTTTATCTTCTGGATTTTTATCAATTATGGTATTATATACATCAATTGCTTCTGAGAATTTATTTGTATTCTGATATGAATCTCCCAGGAGTTCCAGAGCATCAATGTTGTCTGGCTGTTCATTAATAATTATTTTTAGATTAATGATAGCACTGTCAAATTTTGCAGCAGAATGATAACTCTTTGCCAGCTGGAATCTATATCTCATATTATCCGGATTAAGTTTTACCATTTGTTTGTTTTGTTTTATTATCTCAGCGGTATCTCCAGTTGTTCTGAGCAGATTGCCCAGAATTTCCTGATATTCTGTATTATTTGGTTCAAGTGCTACTGCTTTTTTATATGCATTGATTGCATTTTGCGATTGATAGTTATTAGCATAAAGTTTTCCCAGCTGGTGAAAATATTCGGCTGAATCGGGTCGGAGTTCAGTGAGTTTTTTATACATTTCAATTGCTTTCTGATCTTTTCCATGTCTGCGGTATATATATCCAAGTGCACTGTAATTATAGGGAGCATCTGGTACATTTTCTATACCTTTTTTGTACGCCCATTCTGCACTGTCAGGGTTGTTTAATTGTAAGTAACAGGTACCCAGATTTTGGTAAAGTATTGATCCATATATACCAGTTGTGTCAATCTTAGCAACTCTCCTAAAATATTTTTTTGCCTTTTCATAGTTATTTTGTTTAAAAGGTTCCCAGCCAAAACTCATATACATATCTATTTTTTTATTATGTTCTTTAAAAATTGAATCCTGTTTTGCCTTTTTCTGTTCTGGGGTCATTTCTTTTGTGGCGGCTGTTCCACCACAACTATTCAAGCAAAGCTGTACTGATATAAGTATTAGTACAATACTTATAAAATAGATTAATGATTTTAATTTTTGATACACGACTCACCCTCCTTACAATGAATTGAATAAATTATTGTAATTTTATAATAATCAATAATTATAATAAAAAAACATAACAAAATCAAGAAAAATGTATTTTGATTGATATTTTTTTATTATAATTTAAAATCTACGTTGGAACCATTTTTCTCCAATTGACAAGGAAAGACTCACTCTATAAATATTTTCTGATAAACCGTTTTTATCTAAAGATCCCCTTTTACCATAATTGAAAGCAAAATTTATTTCAGAAGTTCGTCCCTTTATGGGAAGTCCGAAACCAAAAGTGACACATGATTCATAGATGCTGTTCCCTTCAGGATCAAGTGATAAATATGGTTTGTGGTAATATCCCAGCCTATAACGAATCTGTTTGAAATATGATGCAGCAGGATTGGATGAGTATGCAGATTCAAATCCAAAAGAAAATTTGTTGGTATTATTTGTATATGATAGATTTTGATCATTTATTAACAGTGAATTCCAGTTATAAATTAAATAGTCTATGCCAATCAACCCCACTTTTTTTATTTGATATGAAATACCAAAACCATAGGATCCTGGATATTGTATAGAACCTTCATATTTTAAAGTAGAGTCTGAAAATATATAGGATATTGTTGTTTTGTTATCAAGTATTACTTCTGGAGTATAAACTGCCCCTATTGTGATTGAAGAAACAGGTTTCAGGATTATACCTACTTTGTAATTAAATCCATTATTTTTTGTAGAAAAATAATCCTTGGTTGGATTAAATGAATTATTATCATAGTCTACTCTCCAGGTAGTATTTATATTGCCAAATATATATCTGCCTGTTACTCCTATTGATAGAAAATTTTTATATGCCCAGTGACATGAAAGATCAAAAGAGTTTAAGCCGCCATTCCCTTTTACTGATTTTATATATTTATATGATCCGATTGCTTTATCGAATGAAATTTTATAATCCATTCTGGTTAAAGGAGTTAATCCTGAGGTAATACCAAAGGTTGAATGCAGTGGTATAAAAAAACTGAATCCGTCAAAATTGGAATATTGAGAATTAGCAGTACCATTGTACTGGTCCTGGTAATGATTGTACATAGCAAAATAATAAATTGAAATTCGACTTATTTGATGAGTGAACTGGCTTGCGGGATTCATTCTCGAAATAGTATATACATCAGTATCTGCAATAGTAAAATCACCCATACCCATAGCTCTTGTATTCGGATGTTCGAAATTCATTCCCAGTCCGCGTGAGGACAGAATCGATCCACAAAAAAGATTTTGAATATATATAAATAACGAGATCAGAAAAAATAAAGCTGTTTTTTTCATTATAGAACTCCAGATTTTAATTATTTAAGTTTTCTTCAGGCGGTATACTGTAGAATATTTTTAATGATGGCTTTTTAGAAGTGTCAGCCGCAGAACTGTAAAGTTTTCTATAGTCAAGATTCATGTATTCATTACGACCCATTAATAACAGACCATTGTTTTTTATCATATTAGACGTCCAATTTTGAACTGAAGAAGTTAAATCTGCAGATGCTGAATCACTCTTTATGGGAATACTTGAATATGTTACTGAATCTATTTGGACGTCAGGCAGAGTCCAATTTTGATTAAGTGTGTGAAAAATTGAAACAGTAAATGTTTCTTGATTGTCAGGAAATGCTGAGAGAGTATCTGAATAGACGGTTAAAAATGCTTTGTTTATTGTAGCTTGTTCCGGTATTTCTGATACATCGAAATACATAAGTACTCTCAAAGATAATCCGTTTGAGATAAAAAGATGGTCTGAAGTTGGCTCAAATTCTCCTTCGGGAATAAATATATCATCCGTCGGTGCAACAATCTGGGACGGATAAACATTACCAGCCGTATCAGGTTCTGTAGTGGTGAATATTTCCAGGGCAGGCTGGTTTGAATCAGCTTTACTGCTATAGAATTCAGTAATAAATTGGGTGTTATTCGGGACAAAAAGCAGTCCATAGTTATTTTCAGCAGTAGTAGAATCCAGCCAGGATTGAATAAGTGCAGATGGTAAAGAAACTGAAAGACTTTTTATAGTATCATTTAATGACACTGTGAAATCTTTTATATATTCACCCTGAAATCCTGACTCATAATTTTGTACGCAGAGTGAATCATCATCCCATTGTTTTGCTACTTCATAAATTGAACAGGAAAATATACCGTTATTTTGTCCGTAAAATTTATGTATATATAAGGTCAGGGATGCACTGTCAATTTGAGTTGTGTCAGTATAAGTTTTAAATTTAATTAAAGATTTTGCACTGATATTAGGATTTTGAACAGCTCCAATGTTTAAAAACGGACTGATGCCTGTTTTTATATTTATATTTTTAAAAAAAGTGTCAGATGGAGCTGAATAAATGATACAGGATTTTTCATCTCCCATTTCATCTTCATTAAAATAGTCTGAACCTACCGGATTCTTTTTATATTTGACACACGTTATCAACATAACCGAAAGAACTGTTAATAGTAAAATTTTGTATGAATAGTTTTTGTTCATAATTATTCCTGTTTTAATTATTGATTATTTTTCCTTCACAGTATTAGATAATGATTTACTAATTATACCTACTCTTTATTAACTGCCTTCTTTTTGATTTTGTTCCAGATTTTATCCATATCTTCAAGAGATGCCTTATTAATATCTTTACCGGATGTAGAAAAAGCTTTCTCCACTTGCTTAAAACGCTGAGAAAATTTATTTGTCGCTTGTCGTAGAGCATCCTCAGGATCCACCTTAAGGAAGCGGGAAAGATTCACCAAAGCAAAAAGTAAATCTCCGTATTCTTCAAATATATTATTTTTATTATCTGAATCTATTGCTGTCTTTAATTCATTTAGTTCTTCTTGTAATTTTTTCCATACCTGTTTATGAGTATTCCAGTCAAAACCAACAGTTGCTGCTTTTTGTTGAAATCGGTGTGCCCTTATGAGTGCCGGCATTGTTTTAGGAATTCCTTGGAGAACAGATTTTTTACCTTCGTTTTTTTTAAGTTTTTCCCAATGAATTTTTTGCTCTTCACTTGTATTGATTGTTGTATCATCAAAAACATGAGGATGTCTGCGGACTAATTTTTCATTAATACTTTCAATAACATCTAATATTGTAAAATCCCCATTTTCTTCAGCTATTTGAGCATGAAAGATGGGTTGGAGCAGCAGATCACCCAATTCTTCTTTTAGCGATTCAGTATCATTGTTATCAATAGCCTCAATAACTTCATATGATTCTTCTATAAGATAAGGCTTTAGTGATTGATGGGTTTGTTCTATATCCCAGGGACAGCCGTTAGTACTTCTGAGTTTTTTCATTATATCTATTAATTTCTTAAATGCTTTACCTACCAAAAGACCTCCATGAAATGGCTGCTATAAGCAGTTGGTAATTACATTAATCATTAATTCATCAAAATTTACCGGATTATTAATCTCGTTAAAAGTTTAATTAATTGCAAGAAAAAAATTGTTTTTCACCATATTTTTTTGTTATTTACGGGCAAATAACAACGATTTTAATTATTAATCGAATAGTTTAAACTCGATTTGATTTTCTGTTAACAATAACATCGGCTTTATTGTTAATATCATTCAGTTTATTTTCAATTAAACGGGATTCTTTTTCGAGGATTTTCTTGTCAGTAGATTTAGATAATTGAATAGGATCATTCCATATCATGACAGTTTTAGCAAAGGGAAGGGGCAGTATATATTTATCCCAGGCACTTAAGGTAATTGATGGGCAAGAGGAAAAAGTGACAGGAACGATAAGGGCATCCATTTTTTTAGCCAAAAAAAGTGCACCTAATTTTACTTTATAGATTGGACCAGTAGGGCCATCTACCGCAATCACCATATTTATACCTCTCTGCATCAATTTAATGGACCCCATTAATGCTTTTACCGGTGATTTTGAACTGGAACCCCAAGTTATCCTAAATCCCATTCTGTTGAGAATGTCTGCTTGTAATCTTCCATCACGACTAACAGAAGTGATAACACCTGTATTTAATTTTGATAAATGTGTAGTAAGAAGAAATTGCCTACCATGCCAGCATATAAAGACAAGTTTTTTTCTTTGTTTGATAAAAGCGTCGATTTTATGTCGGTTTATAATTTTAATTTTAAGAGAATTAGTCAAAATTTGTATAGCTAACCAACTGATAGGTGGTAGTATTTTTTTATATAACCATTTATTAAGATTCATTAAACAAATCGCTTTTTTAATATTTATTTTTAATATATCAAAATTTAGAATCAAAATCAAAAGAAAAAATTTTCGAATAATCATTGTAATCATTAATGAGTATAAACCCGGATTTAAAGATTTTAGAATCACAATATTTTAAACAATTTCAGTGTTTTTAAAATTACATAAAATCCACTTGACATTTATTATATAATTTCTTAATATAAACGAAATAATAATCTAGATTTTTTTTGGAGGAAAAATCATGTCAAAGGGTTTTAAAACCCAACTTTTTTTTGTGCTGTTTTTATTTTTATTCGCTGTACAGCTAAATGCCGGATGGATTGAAATCAAGATTTTACATACTGATAAAAGCTATATAAATAATAATACTATAAAATTAGATCTAAAAACTAGAGAGTTAATAGCAGTTAAATTTATTGTTCATTATACCAACAATTCTGTTACTGAGGACTATACGTGTTGGGTAAGGGACGGATATTACGGAAGTGAATGGAATAAGTATCAATTTCCTGAGTATGCAGAAAAGTGGGAAAATAAAGAAATTAGTTTATCTCCCCAGAAAAGAACTACTTTGGAGAATACAGTATATATTCATCCAGTAAATACTTCCAGGGATACAGTGATGATCTGGTATGGAGAGAAAACAGAAAACAAGCGCCTAACAACACGCTGGCAAAAGTTGATAATAAATGTAAGTCCCAGTGAGATAGTATATCCTGACATTGAAAGTGAGCCGGAGTTTACTTCAGGAACATCAAATACTATCACCTGGTTCCCTATAGAAGGTTCATCAGTTCAGGATGTTTATTATTTTGATGATGCAGACCCCTCTGATCTGAGAAAAGCTGCTCAGCGGCTGTATAGACTGGATTCAGACGATTCTCCCAGAACCGCAGTTTTTGAGAATTTAAAAGATGGTCATAAATATGGATACTTTGCTCGTTCTGAAGTTATTACTGAAAATGATACCTTGTATATGTGCTCAGATTTCACCTATTCCATACAGGATAATACACCTCCTGAAAAGGTTGTTACAATCCATGCCGTGAAGAAAGCACATAAGATTGAGATAACCTGGCGGGGAGTTAATGATGTGATAAGTACAGTTGAAAAATATGTAATTTTCAGAAAGATTGCTTCTCAGAATGAAATCCCGATAGATACTGTTTATTCAAGTGCATCCCAGGATGATATTTTCAGCTGGTCTGATACATCATATAAAAAGGGGAACTCTATATTTTATCGAGTAAGGGCAGTGGATAAGGTTGGTAATTTAGGAGAAGGGGTAAGGTCAAATAGTATTTTTATTTCAGGTGAAGTTGATGATTCGGAAGATTCAGATGATGAAAATACTGATGATTCAGATTCGGAAGAATTTAATAATTCGTATTTTAAAGGGTCTGTCGATACTTTATGGATCGAGTTAAGCATTGAAGATACAGTTCAGGCTTTACTTTTTGAGTCGGTCAGAGACAGTATGGAATATTTTGATTCTAAGCCACCTTTAAAAATGCGATATTTTAAGAGTGGTTGGGTTGATCCTGATATATTAAGAAAACGAGGATGGATGAGTAATGATAATCCGGATAAAGTATTTTTTGTATTTGATTATACTGATACAGAAAATGCATTTGTAGATAAAAATGAAAATTTTAATAATAATGTAAACAGTGAGCATATTGACCCCAATTTTGTTAATGGCAGAACATATCTACGTCGTATAATAACTAAATATGCAATTACTCAAGATACAGTGTGGCTTGATAGTAAAATACCTGATTGTTTTCCTCCTAATGATATCCGTAATCTCTATACGGAAGTTGATGCTGAGGAGTCCCTTTTATCAAGTTCTAAATGGGCAGTGAAATTACAGTGGGAACCAGCTTTTGATGCAGTAAGCGGGGTCAGAAGATATCATTTATACAGAAAGATTGATGGGATAAATGATGATTTTATTAAGCAGAGGATTTTATCTCAAACTGAATGTACAGATACGCTTGCTGTATTTGCTGATGCGGCTATACTGAACCCCCTTATTATTTATAAAGTTTCTTCAGAGGACAGGGTGGGAAATATCAGAGCAATAGATGAAAGCGACTGGCAGGTTCAGGAACGGTCTTTACAGGGTCCGCGGGTAGGGTTTATTGATACAGGTTCTAATATGGAATATCTTATGAGTGAAGATACATTAATCACTCAAAAAGATAATATATTAATTAATATAAATAAATTTAATATTAATGATATATTGAAATATGAGGTTGATGTAAATGGCTCAATTCAAATAATTAAAAATGTTGATAGAAGTACAAGTATTCTTGATATACCTCTATCTCAAAATGAAGTATCAACCATTAAGGTAAGAGCTGTTTATCTTGGAAGCAAATTAAGTATGTGGTCCAATACTTTGACTGTAATCAGGAATTTAAATAAAAAACCGGAAAATTTCAAAGCAGTGAATAATTCTGCAAACTGGGAAGGAAATATTACACTCAGCTGGACCAGGGCATCCCTGGATATTGAGAAATACGAAATTTTTCGTGACGGGAAAAAAGTTGGGGAAACAAGGACACGGGATGAAAATATTACATGGACGGATCATTATGGTATAGATGAGTTGGCTAATAAGCCCGGTGATACATTAACAGCATATAAGGATTATACATATACAGTTAAGGCTGTAAATATTTTCAGAGAAAAGAGTCAGGCTAATCCTGAGGACGCTGCCTACTGTAATCGTGCACCTGAAATTCTAAAGGATGGAAAGAAATCTCAGGATGATGATTATATAATCAGGATTGGGTGGAAAAGAACAGTTCCTTCTCAATTACAGGATGGTGAAAGTATCAAATATGAGATAAGAATATATCAGGATTCTCTGGCTCATCTTTTTAGGGAAAGTGCCATCATCTATGCTGTTAATGCTGATATCATGTATGAAGATTATAAAGTTCCTTCAGGACGTAATTATATTTTCAGAATTCGCGGAGTGCCAAATTCCTATCCAGAAAAACCCAGCGGATGGTCAAAGCCTTATACTATACCGGATTTCAGTTTATTTACTGAACTGGAATCACTGGCCTTACCCGGGAGTGATATTTTTATCAACTGGGATAATGCTGAATATATAAAGAAATTTAAAATAGATTCTTTCACTCTTACACGTTCAGCAAATAATATACAGGAGAAAACCTGGTTTTTCTCTTCCCATACCCTTTCTTTTGTTGACTCTTCAGAAAGCCTGAAACACGGGGAGGAGTATATATATACAATTCAGGCAATAGATACTTTAGATCAAGTTTTGGATGAGAAATCAGTGTCCGTTGTATGTGACAGGGTGGCATTTATTCCGGATGTTGATTCAGGTAATACGCCGGTTTATTTTAATCAGGATTCTCTGAAGGTCTGCTGGAAATGGATTGATGATGTCAATAATGAAGATATTCAAGAGGGTACAGAAGGAGCAGATTCATTGGCGATTCAGCTGAGTATTGACAAAAATTTTCCTTCTATTTCTGACCAGACTGTAACCACTGAATATTTCAAAGCAGATACTCACAGATGCAGGTTAGTTCAGATACCAAAATTAACCAGCAGAAGAAATGAAGAAGTATTTATCAGAATTACTGCCAAAGATAAATGGGGACATAATGATATATCATCCGAGAATGCGTGGTGGTCTGATGATTTTTATCCTGTAAAAGTTTCAGTCTATGATACTGTATCTTCACCTGCGGTAACTGATTTCAAGGTTGAATATAAAGGAGCGTATAACTTAGCATCTGATTCTATTAATGTTAATTGTGAGTGGAGTGGAGAGAATGTGGAAGAGGGAACGATTGATCCCGACAGAACTATACTGTGGAATGCAAAATTTTATCGTATTATAAGAAAACTGGATACTTTGGAATGGATACAGGATGAAATACCGGTTAAGAAAGAAATAGACGGCTACATTTATTCAGGACCTACACCAAACAAAGATTTTCAGTGGCAGATCAATGTTGTTGACAGTGCCGGTAATGTTACTCAGGGGGAGTGTATAAAAGCTGAAAATTTCTTACAAACTCCGGAACCTCCTAATCCAGTAAGCTATAAAGCTTGTACATTATCAAAAATTGAGTCTGATTATCCTCTGGAATATTTTGTTGAAATTGCCCTTGATCCTTCCCATTTTTCTCTAGCCTATCAGAATGATGATATCAGGGATCGGTTATTATGTCAGGTCGGATGGACATATAATGATACCTGCAGATGTACTTCTGGCTGGGGATCAATTCAGGTTGATACTACCTGGTTTAGACTGAAGGTGAGGGAGAAAAGAGAAAATGATATATATGTAGAAAGTGCCTGGTCTCAGTTAGCATCCTTTACCAGCAGTTCTGTAAATGATAAAAATGTAACACATATTGACGATAATAATGATCATAATAAAATATTTAAACTATATTCGAACAGACCCAATCCTTTTAATAATACAACCAACATAAGGTATGAGCTTCCTGAACTGTCTAATGTAACTATCAGTATTTATAATATGACGGGATCATTAATTAAAAAATTCACAAGAAACAGAATTAATCCTGGCAGTTATTCCTTTACCTGGGATGGTACTGACATGAATCAGAAACATGTTTCTTCCGGTATTTATATATGTTTTATCAGAGTTGATGCTGAAAGCGGGAACATATGGAATGATGAAATTAAAATGATGTTAATAAAATAAATAATTTTAATGTAGAAAGCTTTTAATATTTGATTGATATAATGGAATATACGGTGAGGTTCGTTACATGAAAAAAAATTTTAATATTCTATTACTGTTAAGTTTACTCCTGTTCTCATTTAACCTAATAGATTACTCTTATTCTCAGATTAAAAGGATACAAGTATGGGAAACACCGGAGGAAGTTGAGTATTTAGATTTTGAAACAGCTATGATGGATACAATATTCCCTGCTCCAGCCTTATTGCCGGAACCTGAATACAGTCTTAACGACACCAATACTGTAAAATGGAATAATGACAGTATAAGGATAGAACTGGAAAAATTATTTCCCGGAAGTTCAGTTATCCTTTATGAAGTACAGGCTGTTTATGATTCATATGAATTATGGGGTTTTGTAAAGTCAAAATATAATTCAGCAACATTTGTTAATCTTCCGGCCGGAGTCAGGATCGAGTATCGTTTACGCTATATTGGTGTTGATGCCGCTGGGAATTATGGGTTGAGTTATTGGTCAGAACCTGAAATATCAATCCAGGATAAGAATCCTCCTACTATCCATCAGTTGAACATAATTGATCTACAACAAGGCGATAACGAGAAGTGGATTTTAGGGAATACTGTAAATGTACATATAATTGCCAGTGATTCTGTATTAGGTAAGGTTGAGAAAATTTGTATACAGGAATCAAGCAATTTTATTCAAAAATCTGATACTATAACACTAGAATCACCTGCAACATATATTAATAAAGAACTTTCATTTGATTTACAGACACCTGAACAAGAGTCTATATTGTTAACTTTCTGGGTGATTGATCGTGCCGGCAGAGACTCTCCTGAGATGGAGTTTAGTTTATTCTGGATGCTATCAAGTTCGGAAATGTTTTGTTTTCCGAATCCCTTTAACCCCAAACAAGACCAGCGCTCAATAATTAAGGTAGAAGATCAGGATATTGAAGAAGTCAGGATATATGATTTATTTGGAAATCTGATCAGAAAATTAAAAAGAACCCCTAATAGTTATTTCTTTGAATGGGATGGACGAAATGGAAAAGATGAAATAGTTTCATCAGGTGGTTATTTATGTGTGGTTCCCGGATCTTATGATTTATATTGCAAAATAGCAGTTGTAAGATAATTTATTAATAATTTGAGTAGATATATGATTAAAACAATTCATAAGTGCATAGTGATAGTAATAATTTTTTGTTTACAGGCTGTCTATTCTCAGGAAGACGGTGGACAACCAGGTACATTTCTCCGTTATGGAATTGGTGCTCGTGCACTTGGCATGGGCAGGTCTTTTATTTCCCTGGCTGATGATGCAAGTGGTGTTTTTTGGAATCCTGCCGGTATAGTTGCTGCTGATAGAATGGAATTGACCTCAATGTATACAAATCTGTATTATGACAGCAGATTTTCACACATTGGATTGATTATACCAAGACCTATGAAGAATTCAAACAATTTTTTTCTTGGTTCATCTTCTTCTATTGGTTTCGGATGGGTGGGATTAGCTTCGACTAACTATGAACAGCGGGACAGGATGGGTGTTTATTTAGGTGATTTTGGTTTTGATGAAAATGCTTTTGTCGGAGCCTGGGCGCGAGAAGAAGTCTGCTCCTGGGGAATATTTCAGTATGGTTTTAATCTAAAATTGGTCAACCAGAATATTAGCGGTCTTACTTCTACACCTGAAATAAATTTTGATAATGATATAAAACAGCAGTGGTCCTATGGCGCTGATATTGGCCTGATTTTTCAGCCTGTTCATGCCCCACTATTTAATATTTTCTCATTACGCTATCTTTTACCCTTGAAAATGGGTTTTACTGTACAGAATATTATCAGACCCGGATGGAAAGATTCTGATGATGAAAAAAATTATTTCCCGGTTGTTATACGATACGGATTAAGTTATAAATTTATTTTTAAAGATTGGATTCCAATAAGCTGGAAATCAATGCGTAAGTTTTTTAATGATTCATATATACTCACTTCTTATGATCATGAATGGTATAAGGGTTCAGAACCAGGAAATTATTTTGGTTTTGAAGGTTTTTTCCCTTTATTTGATAAAGATTATATTATTTATCCCCGGGCAGGATTTAATAACAGAACCGAAGATTTTTCTTTAGGATTAGGGTTATCAATTCCATTCGCTCATCAAACTTCGTTTCGTGTGGATTATGCTTATAGCTATCATCCGACATTACCAGAAGACAGCCGATTTTTTCTCACATTTAAGATGGGTAATATTTTTAATTCGGACTATTTTTTTCAGAAAGCTGAAGATGAGGAAGAAATATCAACGAAAGAAAAAGATTTATTACGTATTTTAGCTCAATATCCCAATAATTCCATAAATCGAACTATCGATGGACTTATAAATATTGAAGAGGACAGTCTTAAACTTCGTCGCTATTATTATCTCAGGGGAGGAATAGGAAAAGCGAACTTATTAGTGAGGGATGCAAGATATTATTTGAGAAAAGAAAAGATTAAAAAAGCTAAAAATGCAGCCTGGGATGCTGTTAAAGAATATTCACCAATATATAATGAAGATTATACCTCTTTACAAACTGAACAATTAATAGAATATGCTGAAGTATTGATAATTTCACGTCAGACTAACCAAGCTATTGATGTACTCAATACTATATCATATAAGAATTTAAAAGCATATTATTTACTCGGGGTGTGTTATAAAGAAGTAGGGGAATGGGATTCTGCCATATCAATGCTCCGAGAAGCAATTAAACAATATGATGAAGTCCAGGATAATAAAAACATGGTAACTTTATCCTTTCTAACTCTGGCGGAATCTTTATTGTACAATAATCAATATAGTTCAGCTTTTATGACTTTAAATATTGATTTATTGGATAATTTTAACACACAACTAGAGAGAGATTATCCCAGATATCCAATTATTAGTGATGATTATATAGCTGATGATGTTCATTTCTTAAAAGGAATTTGTCTGATTTTACGTGGGCAAGATGACGATATTGAAAAAGGGGTTTCTTTTTTATTGGAAACACAAAAATTGTATCCATTTTTAACTTTCGGGAAGGTTGTTGAGGAGAGAGCTGAAGAAATAATTCAGCATCTAAAAAATAAAAATTGGATTGAATTGCAAAAAATTGCTTCTGAGCTTATACAAATATATAATGAATCACACAGTTTAATTTATGAAGAGTAACTTATTTTTTAATTAAATATATGAACGTATTAGTGAAAAAAAAATTTTTAATATTTATATTCGTTCTTTCATTCTCTCCATTAGCTTCTTCACGAACACAGAGTTTTAAAATTGATCTCCTGTTACCAAAAGAAAATGCATTAGTCACTGAAGATACTCTTAATTTTGAATGGAAATGTCCTTTTGATATTAACAGATATTTATTAATTATTACTATTAAAGATGGGAGTTTCAAAAGGGAGATAATTGTTTTTGACAGCAACTCTGAAATTAGATATACTTTGAAAAATGTAAAGAAAATACTGAACAGATCAGGAACTTATAGCTGGCAGGTCAAAGCTATACAGGCGGGTGGAGAATTACTGTCTCCTGTAAGAAATTTTAGAGTCAGGGTGAATAATGATAAAAAATCTATACCACCTTCAGATTATATTCATGCAATAGAATTTCAGATTGTTAACAGACAGAGAACATTAGAATTTAATGATTTGCTTAAAAATGTGAACAGTAAATACAGTTTTCAGGATTTTAAGTCTTTAGGTATTGTATTTCGGCAAAAAGGTTTGTTATTTTCTTTTCTTGACTTTTTGGAGAAAATATATTTACTTTCTCAGACGGGGATGGGATTCTCAGTTAATTCAAGAATGAATCTTGATAATAATATATATTTTTCTTTATATCCTGCAGTTGATGTTTCATCAATGTGGTTTTCTACTGGAATAAATAGGTTCTCATCAAAAGTTACTTCTTCTGCGTTTGGTTTTGATTTAGCATTAATGCCGAGAAAGTTTATTACGATTTCCACTAGATGGCTGTCGACATATAAGATCCAGTATGCAGATAAGAACAGAGAATTAAGTGTTTTTAACGGGAAGGGATGGCAGATAAGTTTAGAATTTGTGATATCTAATAATATTATCAGGAAATTTGATCTTTTTGGAATGAAAATAGATTTTGAAAAGTTGCCAATCCGGTTAACTTATAATAAAATTAAAGATTGTGTTACAGATCATAGTATTGAGACTCAGATGATTTATTTTATATTTTTAATCTGACGTAATTTTTTTTCGATGGAGGCTATAATATGTTTTTTATAAAAAGTGCTAAAAAATGTATGATGATGATCATTATTATTCTTTTTTTATTTATACTGCAAAATCAAATATTTCCCCAAGAGAGTAATGATTCTTATCCAGCTCAAATTATGAGTATAACAACAGAAAATGTGCAAAAAAGATTTTTTATTATTCCAATTGCCGGTGATATTACTGTTGAATGGAAATTATCCCCGAATGTCAGTCAATCTGAATTTGATCATTTTCGAATTTATTGTGAAAATGAGGATGATCCCCAGGTAAGCATTGACTCTTCAGAAGTCTTGAATATCAATGAATCTTATACGTTTCAGAACAAAAATGCAGAGATAAAATGGGAATTCTATATAAAGGGATTTAGAAATTCGAAATACCATTTAATTTCTAATTCAGCATTTAAAGTTATTGGCAAAGAGAGGGAATTAATTAGAACACCTAATATAATTAAGATTATTTTCTTAGGAAAACTACCTCTGTCTGTTTTGGGTAAGGGAGCAAAGTATGAAAATGCTTCAGTAACAGGAAAGATAGCATTTTTTGTTTTATGGGTTTTTATGCTTACATTAATACCTTTTATTTTTATATTTTTACCAAGATTGAATTATTACAGAGTATTTCCGGTTGAAAAAAAGAAGCATATTAAAAGATCAAATTTTTTTAAAAAAGATATTGACAGAGTACTTTCAAGTGATTTTATAAATATTTTAAAGTCCTGGAATAAGATTATTACTCATTCAAAGGAACAAATCAATGATGAAATCAATAAAAGATTAAAGAGGAATGAAGAAATCTCTATATCGGAGGTTGAAGGTGCAAATGTTTTACATTGGGCTGATGAAGGGATGAAAGGGATTCAGAAATTAATTAATGAAATCGATCACAATAAGGAATGGAAAAATATACCAACAGTCAATATCTTCAAAGCCGGATTGGAAAATCATGAAATTAACGGATATCACTGGATAGAAGTTTCGAAAGAGGTGGACAGGGCAATAGAAAACAGAGCTGCTTCTGAAATTGAGATTTTACGCCGAAAAAGTCATGTTGACTGGTTATGGAATATAGGTACTATGGCTCCCCTGGTAGGGTTATTCGGAACAGCGACAGGGATATCCAAAGTGTTTGAGGATATCCAGCCCAGGATCTCACAAGGTCAGCAAATGATTACAGAACTTTCCGGCGGAATCAATGAGGCTTTATGGACTACAATTGTCGGTCTGGCTATCAGTTTGATATTTTTAATGGTATATTACTATTTTAGTAATAAACTTAAAAGAATTTATATGAAGTGGGAAGAATTGTATGTCCGGCTGTCTGAGAAAATACATTATACAAAGGATCATTAATGGCTTTTAAGAAAGATTATTTTAAAAAAAATGTTTCGCTTCCAGGTATGATTGATATAATTTTTCTACTGTTGATATTTTCTCTTGTTACACTTTCTCATACTAATCCTGATATATCTCAATATAAACCGGGACAACAAAAAGTAAGTCTCGATCTACCTGTTATTGACAGCAATTTAACTGAAAAAAAAGAAAATATATTAACTACTTTAATGTTTGAAGTGAGATTTGCAGAAGATAATGTTAATAATTCCAGAGTGGTATATGTTTTATTTCCTTCCGGGGATTCTACTACATATCACATTGCTAAACAAAACGCTATTAGTAAGGCGAAGTGTGATACTTTTCCCGATAATTTTTTATCTCTAAATGATAATGCATTTGAATCTTTATCAGTATGCAAAATGATCAGAAAATCAATCAAAGATTATAAAAATGCTCATTTTACTGAACCAAATCTTAATAATTCAATAGAGATCCGAACTGATAAAAATATTGAATTCAGAATCTTTAACTTTATATTGAACCAGTGTAGTGCTTATGGTGATACCATACCAAGTGTAATAACAAGATCCTTATCATATTAGGAGTATAACTTGTCTTTTAAGAAGCGTTTTGATAGTAATAAAAATATTGAACTTACATCATTGATTGATATGATATTTATTCTTTTTATATTTTTCCTGGTGTCAAGTTATATGATTCAGACCCCATCACAGGAAAGAGGATTATTTATACCCGCACCCAAAAATGAGCCTGGAACAGCCCAGATTCTCATTCAGATTATTGATTCTAATACTTTATTCTGGTTTGATAAATCTGATTATAATTTTATCAGAAATAATATTATCAGAGGATTATCCACTAAAGATATAATGTACCGTTTATATAACAGAAATTCTATGTCATTCCGGGGGCTTGATGATGAAATTGATAATTTGAAATCGCTTGTAAAAAAAAATCCTGAAGAACACTATTTTGTTTTGATCAGATCTCCGAATAACCTTGCCTGTGATACGGTGCTGGATATTATATCAAAAATTGCCGGTCAGACAAATATCGAATACGGATGCGTTGGCGGATCAATGAATGAAATTTTAAATTGTAAAACTATAAAGATTAATCCTGAAAAACAAACCATAACGATTGATTTATGATGAAGTATATACCAATTTTTATTATCTGTATATTTATAATAGCCGCACTATGTGTAATTGGGGAGTATAATAATACTTCTTCTGCAATGGTATTGATACCCTCGTATAATCCCCCTGAACCACCTCAACCCATTAGGCCAGGCATTGGAGATATTATTATTTCAGGACCGGAAAGAAAACCATTACTATTTACAATAGATTTATCTTCAAGCAGTAATTCAATTAACTGGCAGAAATTGATGAGTAATGACCCCACTGCAACTGTTACTGTGTATGGTTATATTGATAATAATGGGAAGTTTTATATAAACGAATTAGATGATGCCGGACATACGAATATTGGTAAGATCATAAATGAGGCGATGGCAACCTGGAGATATACATTTTATAAGGTGGGTGATATCCGGTTTTATTTTAATCTTCCTTCTAAAGAAGCAAAGCTAATTATTGATCTTTCAGATATTGAAAGAAATCCTGTAATTGCTGAGTTTATACCTATTCAAAATGGGATGTTATATAATATTCCAGAATTGCCGCCCGGATTAATTAATTATGGTAGTATAAATTAAATATTAATGAGGTAATATATATGAGATTAGTACGTATTCTTTTGTTTATATCCTTGATATTCACTATCAATTTATTTTCTCAGGATATATATTCTATACAAGCAATGCAATTATTCAACGAAGGCAACTATAAAGAAGCTATCTCTTTATTTAATAATTACGCACAGAATTATCAATCTGAAAGAGGTAAAGCATACTATTTTATCGGAGAAAGTTATTATAACCTTTCGTTTGATGATGAATTTAATGATCTTTCAACATTAGATTCCAGTAAGACCTATTTTGAGAAGGCAGTTAAAGAATCTGATATTGAAGGTACACATTATAATCCGCAATATAAAAAAGCCTGGTGTATTTTCAGAAGCGCGGAACTGTCTTCCAATCCCGTATCATATTTAATAATTAGTGCTTCTGAATTTAGTAAAATATCTGAAACTGCTGATAAAATGATATATTATAACAGCAGGCTAATGGCAGCTGAATCTTATCTTCGGCTTGCACAACATCTTAGTTTTGGATCTGAACCTGACTTTGATAATATTATAAATTTTCTTAATTCTTCAGAAAATGTTTTCAATGAAATTCTCACCTCTTCTGATATTACAGAAAAAAAGGAAATTATAACAAAAATAAGAAAATATGATGTCATACTTGAAGAAGTTAAGATTAACCTCATGCAGAATAATATTGAAAGTGCAACTGACAATCTGAATAAAATCAATTATGGTACAATATTATCAGGGATAGATCATCAATTACATAATCAATTTAAACATATTATACACTATTCAGAATTATATAAGTTATTTTACACTTTTTTAATAAATCCCAATGCTCATAACAGGAATACTATAATCTCTGCACTGGAGAATCTTTCCGGTTTATCTGGTGAAAAATATTTTATCAACAGCTTAACAGATTTTATATATGAGGGTAGCAGACAGTTAAATGATTTGACCAATATAAATGAAACAAATTATGAACATGCTGCACAATTAATTCCTGATGCCTGGTACTGGTTGGGATGGCTTCAATTTTTAAATAATAATAACAGTGCCATAGAAAGTTTTGATCAGTATCGTATCCATACGGACAGGTTAATCAAAGACGCAAGAATCAATTTCTTAAGAGAATCTGCTTATTACAGAAAACTGCTTATAGAATTTGATAATAATGTCACGGATCATAATGCTTTAAGTGAAATTAATAATGATCTTGATAATTTTAAACCTGAAAATTTTATAATTGTAGATGAAAAGAATTCTCTCCATAGTTTAGTAAAAGTTTGTTTAGGTTATAATATCGATCAAATTGTTCAGACCCAGGGAATCCAGATTTCAACTAGAGAGAGAAGAAACAGGGTTATCAATTTAGTACAAAAAATGTTAGAGCGGGCCACTAAAGTTGTTGGAAGAGAGAGAGGGAATTATTTAAATCATATAGATAATCTTCTTCACTATTTAAATGTTTTAGAACAACGTATTGAGAATGCCCCAACTGATCTAAAAGAGCAAATTATTTTTTATAATGGTTTGCGATTATTTTTAAAAGCGGAAATACAACCTTCTCAGGAAGAAAAAAGAGGATTGTATATTGAAGCTGCAGATGAATTAGGCAGACTGAGTGATTTGGCTGGAAAATATGAAAACGAAGGAAATTATATCCGAGCGAGAAGTTTTTTTGAAGCTGCAAGAAATTCTGGGGACAGCCGTCAACAAAATAAACTTTTTGATAATGCCAAAGAAATTTTTATACATTTGATAAATGAACATCATAGTCTGCGGTCAACCTATTATTTATCCGAAATATTCCGACTGAGACAGAATTTTGCAGCTTCATCTCAATGTTATGAGATAATAAAAGAAAAAATAAGTACCAAAGAAAAGAATAATTTCTGGTATGTCAATGCTGATGCAGGTTTAGACAGAACCAGTAATTTGAAAGATACAGGTAATCTGAATGTTATTAATAATGTTGATATTTCTAATATCATATATCCGGAAAGACTTTTAGAAGATGATGAAGGAAATATTATCTCAATGGAAAGATTTGCTGACAGCGATTTTTTAAAACAGGAATATTTCAAAACAGCTTTAAAAGATTATAAAAAGTATGGATTACCGAAAAAAAACTTTTATCCATCCATAAACAGTTACAAAAATTCAATATTTACTCGTAGAATATACAGTATTAATGTTGGTATACAGGAAAGAATGGGAGAATTGTTCTCAGATTTTGTATTAGAAATTATTTCACCGGATCATATTGTATATAATCCCTCTGTATTATTAGATAGTTTAACAATGAATTCTGTTGGTGAATATATTTTCTCCCGGGATTCAATCAGGTTGAATACTTCTCATACCTTAACTATCAAAAATCCTGATTGTTATCCTTATTACAGAAATATACAATTTATAAAACCTGGAATTAAAAGAATCTGTATAAAACTACAGCCTGTATTATCATATATGTCTACCAAATTATCAATAAATGAAATTTTTAAAGAGACGGATGTGATTGATTTAAGAAAACGGAATGACTGGAATATTTTATTTCTTGATAAATTAGATAATAACAAAGAAATAATTGTAGATGATTTTAAAAATAATATAAATTTCAGGGATGCAGTTTACTCAGACCTTCATAAGGCTTTCTTTGCAGTAAGAGATGATACATCCTATTTGGTAAAATATCAAAATAACAGTAAAATAAATTTTCATTTAAATTTTGGTGAGCAGAATATCGAAATATTTACTCCTGAAGGAATTACAGTTGATTCAAAAGGAAATTTTTATATTGTGAACTGGGCTGCACATCAGATTTTTATTTTAGATAGTAATGGTAATTATTTAAAAACTATCGGGGAATTTGGCAAAAATAATAGAGTTGGTTCTCCTGTAAAACTTACCTATCCCACCAGAATTTCAATTTTAAAAAATTCTGATACTGACGGAAATATTATATTTTATATTGCTGATCGATACGGTATTAAAATTATTGACAGTAATGGTTATTATCTTGATACAATTATTAAGGTCCCTGCCGGTGAAGAAGGGATTTATTATGATTTGCATGCTAAAGGGTATGACCATAATATTATATTATATGCTGTAAACAGAAAAAACAGAAATATTGAAAAATATGTATTAACTGAACAATATTAAATTCTTATGCCTGCCAATTTACCGCCAAATTATTATGCAGCTGAAAAAAGATACCGTGAAGAAAGTGATCCTAATGAAAAAGTCAAGATCCTGAAGGAAATGCTTGCCATTATGCCCAAGCATAAAGGCACTGAGCATTTACAGGGAGAGCTAAAGAAGAAAATTTCAAAATTTTCTTCTTTAGCTCAAAAAAAATCAACAACCAAACATACCGTCAGTTTAGATAATATACCAAGAGAAGGAGTTGGACAAGCTGTATTGGTAGGTTTGCCTAATACAGGAAAATCTTCTTTAATAAATTATTTTACAAATGTAAATTCACGAACAGCTAATTATCCTTTTTCCACATTTAAACCATTTCAAGGCATGATGGAGTATGAAGACATCAATATTCAACTTATTGATCTTCCCCCTATATCTGTGGAATATGATGAACAATTTATCTATAACATAATACGATTAACAGATCTGGTGATTGTTCTCTTGGATTTATCTTCCTCTGATATCAAAGCAGACTATAAACTGATCCGTGAAATATTAAACGAACATAATATTTTTCTTACCAGAGATGGTGAGAGGAGACCACAGGGAACAGAAGCTTATAAAAGCACTTTGATTATAGGAACAAAATATGATATTGCTCATTTTTCTCCCAAAGATATTAATTCAGTTATTATTGAGAAGGATATACCCATTATTTCTTTATCAATCGAAGAAAATTATGGGATCGAAAAATTTGTTGAAACTGTTTTTAACAGGTTAGAAATTATCAGAATCTATACAAAAGCTCCGGGCCAGAAAAAAGATTTTGGCAAACCATATATATTACACAAAGGAGCAAATGTTTATGATGCCGCAAAAGCTATACATAAAGAATTGGCTGAGAACATGAAATATGCACGGATATGGAGCAGTAATAAATATGACGGACAAAGAGTGGATAGAGAGTATATTTTAAATGATGGTGATATCATTGAAATACATAATAAATAGGTGGAGTTATGGCTCAAGTAAGAAAATCAGTAATTTCAGGAACCTGGTATCCAGGTACTAAAGAAAAACTAAATCAAACTTTAGGCGATTTTTTCAGTAATGTAGAGTTATCCTCTGTTGATAAAAAAGTAATTGGATTAATTTGTCCTCATGCGGGATATCCTTTTTCCGGACAGACTGCTGCATATGGATATAGTCTGATAAAAAATAATCAATATGATCTGGTGGTTGTTATTTCTCCTATGCACAGAATGGCGTTCGGTTCATATCTGACCACAACCGCAGATTATTATGAAACTCCTTTGGGGGAAGTAGAAGTAGAACAAAATCTTTTAAAAAAATTGTCCCATAAAATTGATTTGAAATTTATAGCCGATGATAATGAGCATTCTTTAGAAATACAGCTTCCATTTTTACAGTACACATTAAAAAGATTTAAATTACTCCCCATTATGATCAGTATGGTTGATATTTTTAATCTAAATGAGATTGTGAACAGTTTATATGAGATAATAAAAGATAAAAACTGTTTGATTATTGCCAGCAGTGATTTTCATCATATTAGTGATTATCAGGAAGTAAAAGAGAGGGATAAAAGAGCAGTAGAAGCGCTGAAGACATTTAATATTAAAAATATCAAGGAGATTCTGTCTGAGCCAGAGACTTCTATTTGTGGAAAAGTGCCAATCTCAATATTATTAGATATTTCAAAAAAATTTGATGCTTCAGAAATTCAAATTTTACATCAGACTAATTCTGGAGATGTAACCGGAGATACAATGCCTGGTCAGTATACGGTTGGGTATGTTTCTGCTGCTGTTCTTACTTGAGATAAATTAAAGTAATTATTAACTTGCAAGTTATATAATTTACTTAAGACAGGAGTAGTATGTACAAATGAAGAAGTCAGTCTTGTATATTATCAGTATCATAATAATCTTCAGTATCAATAAATTTTCACAAGGCCAGTCTTTGACCTTTAAAGGTCAGGCTTCTGTATGGAATATATCAAACGTAGAAAAAATTGATCAGCCTCAGATGGGATTACGCTATATTCCATCCCTGATTTTTGAACATTCAGTATCGCAATCCAGTATGTTTGATCTGAACTGTTCTCTGAATATGTATGTCACTTCAGGTTTTGATGCAGAAGGCACTTTGTATGAAAATACCAGATCCAAGGCTTACAGGTTGTGGCTCAGATATTCTTCCTACCAGTTTGAAGTTAGAATAGGACTTCAGAAAATTAATTTCGGGCCAGCAGCACTGCTGAGGTCACTTATGTGGTTTGACCGTCTGGATCCCCGGGATCCCCTGCAAATAACAGATGGAGTATACGGATTACTATTGCGATACTATTTTTTAAATAATACTAATATCTGGTTTTGGGCTTTACTGGGTAATGATAGACAGAAAGGATGGGAAGTATTACCATCAACCAGTTCAGATCCTGAGATAGGGGGGAGACTGCAAAGTTCGGTTCCTCTGGGTGAAGTCGGTTTTACCTTTCATCAGCGGAAAGTAGATATCAGTAAAGGATTGGAAATGATTCCCTTTTTCTTTAATTCTATGGTATCAGAAATTCCTACTCCGGATGATCTTCGGCAATATTTTGATCTGTATGATTTTAATGAGTATCGTTACAGCTGTGATGGAAAATGGGATATTGAGATTGGTATCTGGCTGGAGAGTGCATTGATTTACCGGGATCTTGATCTTTTGCCCTATCAGTATCAGCAAATGTTTACTATAGGTGCAGATTATACCTTTGCATTGGGCAATGGTCTGCATTTCATGGGTGAGCATTTGTTTGCGCAGTATTCCAGGGAAATGTTCGGTTCAGATCAGAGAGTTGATTTCTCTGCTTTTTCTCTCAATTATCCCTCAGGTTTGCTGGATAATATTAATGCAATTTTGTTTTATGACTGGGACAATGAGGAGTGGTATAGATTTTTACAATTCCAGCGGAAGTATGACAGATGGAGTATTTATTGTATGCTGTACTGGAATCCGGAAGTATTTCAGATATATAATTTAGTCGTTGAGAAATCTTTATTCACTGGCAAAGGATTTCAGCTCATGGTAGTTTTTAATCATTAGACAGGATTCGGGGTATGAGGTCAAATAAAAATCCCACAAAAGACACGAAATTCACGAAATATTAAGATATATATTTAAAAAATATTTCCACCTTGACAGCATCGACTTCGACCCTGTCAGAGTGGGTATACAGTGATAAACAGAAGGAGATATGGCACAATGGAAGATTCTAATATTATTTCTGTCAAGAATTTAGTGAAACGGTTTCCTATGGGAAAAGGGAAATTTACAGCTCTCCGGGATATAAACTTAAATTTTAAAAAGAAAGAATTTACCGGTATAGTGGGCCCCAGCGGATCTGGAAAGACTACATTATTGAATATTATAGGATCCTTGGATGCCCCTTCGGAAGGTTCTGCAGTAGTTCTGGATTATTCCATTAGTAAGCTTACTCATAAACAGGCTGCCGAGCTGCGCAACAAACATTTTGGTTTTATATTTCAGACCTATAACCTGCTTCCGGTATACACAGTATTCGAGAATGTGGAATTTCCTCTCCTTCTTCTCAAGATGGAAAAAGAAAAGCGAAAGAAAGCAGTTATGGATGCTCTGAAGTGGCTTGGATTGGAAGATAAAGAAAAATCCAAACCTGCCCAGTTGTCCGGGGGTGAGTGCCAGCGGGTAGCAATTGCCCGGGCAGTGGTCAAAAGACCTGAAATTATTCTTGCTGATGAACCTACAGCCAATCTTGATGCTGATAATTCCCATCATATACTTCAGACCATGGTAAAACTTAATCAGGAACTGGATACTACTTTTATATTTGCTACCCATGATGAAAAGGTCATACAATACTTAAAAAGAAAGATCACCCTTTTTGACGGATCGGTGGCAAAGGATGAATCCAAAAATTAACTTTTGAGAAAGAAGAAACTATGATTGCTTTTAAATTAGCTGTTAAAAACCTTATCGGAGCTGGGCTCAGAACCTGGTTAAATGTATTTATACTCTCTCTTTCCTATGTAATTATAATATGGTACAGCGGGATTATCGAAGGATGGAACCGTCAGGCCCGCAGGGATACGATCAACTGGCAGGTGGGCGGAGGGCAGTACTGGCAGAAAAACTTTGATCCTTATGATCCTTTTACTATAACTGAAAGTCATGATGTAATTCCGAGAGCATTCAGGTCATTGATCCAACAAGGTGAAATGACTCCTCTGTTACTGTCCCAGGGAACTATCTATCCGGAAGGAAGAATGCAGAGTGTTATGATCAAAGGAATCGATCCGGAACAGGATATCCTGAAAATCCCTTCTCATGTTCTGAAAGACGGAGAAGATTTTATTCCTGCACTCATTGGTAAACGGATGGCTTCAAGTACCTATCTGAAAGAAGGAGATTATGTTACTCTTCGGTGGAGAGACATTAATGGGACTTTTGATGCTGCGGATGCTAAAATCGTGGATATCTTTGATTCTACTGTTCCCATGGTGGACAACGGACAAATATGGGTGCCGCTGCAGAAACTGCAGAAAATGATTCATATGGAAGATCAGGCAACCTTAATGGTTACTTTTAGGAATTTTAAACAAAACTTACAGGTTAAAGGCTGGGAATATAAAGACCATGATTTTCTATTTCAGGATCTTGACAGTATAATAAAGTCAAAAAATATCGGGGGTATGGTGTTATATATAATTTTACTGTTACTGGCATTGCTGGCAATATTTGATACACAGGTCCTGTCTGTATTCAGAAGACAGAGAGAAATCGGGACAGATATTGCTTTGGGGATGACCAGAGGGCAAGTTATACGGCTTTTTACAGTAGAAGGTGCTATGCATGGAGTATTGGCTGCAATTATGGGCGCTGTTTACGGGATTCCATTTTTATATTATCAGGCAGTAAAAGGCTTTCCGCTTCCTGAAAATACGGATGATTTTGGTTTAGCTGTAGCATCAAAAATATATCCATACTATAGTATCGGATTAGTGATTAGCACAACTATAATTATTTTTGTTTCAGTAACAATTGTCAGCTATCTTCCCACTAGAAAAATAACCAAAATGAATCCGACTGAGGCTATTCGTGGTAAAATTCAATAATACTTAAGAGGTTAAGAATGCTTAGATTTTTAATAAAAGGTATATTGAGAGATAAGCAGCGAAGTCTTTTCCCGGTTATTGTAGTAACCGGAGGAGTTATGTTAACAATTGTAATGAACTGCTGGATTCAGGGATTTTTGAGTGATTTTATTACATATAATGCCAGATTTTCTACCGGTCATGTGAAAATAGTCACCAGAGCATATGCAGAGAATATGGAACAAATGCCCAATGATCTGGCTCTGCTGGGAGTAGAGAAACTGTTAGCAGAACTGGAACAGTCATATTCTGATATGAATTGGGTAAATCGCATTCGTTTTGCCGGTCTTATGGATGTACCTGATGAACGGGGTGAAACCAAAGAACAGGGACCTGCAGTTGGTCTGGGAATAGATTTGTTATCAGAACAGAGCTCTGAGATTCAAAGATTCAAGCTCAAAGAATCACTGAAATCAGGGAGAATTCCTTCTCAAAATGGGGAGATCCTGATAAGTGAAATGTTTGCCGAAAAGCTGAATGTCCGTTCTGGAAAAGCAGTAACTATAATCAGTTCCACTATGTACGGCAATATGGCAATGCAGAATTTTACTATTGTAGGTACTATTGCATTCGGCGTGCGGGCCATGGACAGGAGTGCAGTTATTGTTGATATATCCGATGCCGGACAGCTTCTGGATATGAGCAATGGAAGCAGTGAAATTTTAGGGTATTTTAGCAGTAATGTGTATGATGATGAAAAAGCTCAGCGAATAAAGAATCAATTTAATAAAAAATATACAGATCCCGGTGATGAGTTCTCTCCGGTTATGCTGCGATTGAAAGAACAGAATGATCTGGCTGAGATGATAGATTATTATTCCCATTTTTCCGGTATCATTGCTACCGTTTTCATTGTAATTATGTCCATTGTCTTATGGAATGCCGGCCTTATCGGCGGGTTAAGAAGATACGGAGAAATTGGATTACGACTGGCAATGGGAGAAACGAAGTTCCATGTGCATTCTTCTATGATTCTGGAATCAGTATCAATCGGGATTATCGGATCAATATTCGGAACAGCAATTGGTCTGATAATTTCTTTATATCTGCAGAAATACGGTATCGATGTAGGATCAATGATGAAGGATGTCACTATGATGATGCCAACTGTGTTCAGAGCCAGAATCAGCCCGATAGCATATTATATCGGTTTTATCCCCGGCTTATTGTCTACAGTTCTGGGGACTTCACTATCCGGAATAGGTATTTACAGAAGAAGCACGGCCAGGCTTTTCAAGGAACTGGAAGTGTAATAAATATTAATGAATAATGTATAATGAATAATGTGTCTCGAAGTCCCGTCAGGGACGATATAATTATAGTAATGAGGTCTTAATAATCCAAGCCCCTTTAGGGGTGATATATTAAAAAAGACCGCGGACGGCAGACAGCGTAGTGAACAGAAAAATTAATCAATAGAAAGTAATTATTAAATATATTATAGTTAACCATCATTGAGAATACTGAAACGGGGTATCGGGGTATAGGGGAAATGGAGAAGGGGAAAAACAGCACTTTAGAGCTTTAGAACTTGAGAACGGTAGCGTTCAGAAGACAGTAGTTAGTAGACAGTGGTCAGCAGATGTCTCAGATCTAGTGCGAGGCGGTCTGCGGTCAGCGGTCTGCGGTCTTTTACAGGGAAAATGGAGAAAAGGAGGATGGAAAAGGGAAGACTCTAAGACTAAAGAATAAAGAATAAAGACAAAAGACAAAATAGTTTGTTGATCAGTATTGAAAATAAGAGAAGGTGTTAACCAAAAAACAAAAAGAAGGGATGTCGTCATGAAAACAAAATATTCTTTAAAGTTCAGTTTAATAGGATTGGTTTTGAGTCTGGGATTGGTATTTATTTCTTCGATTTATTCAATGGAAAATTCGAAACTTAGTTTTAAAATTTCATTCCCCAAAGAATTGCATGATCAATTTATTGACGGACGGGTATTGCTGCTTATTTCTGCTAATGATGAAGCTGAACCTCGTTTTCAGATACAGGACGGACCTGATACTCAGTGTGCATTTGGAATAAATGTCACTGAACTGGAACCGGGTGAATATGCCGTTATTAATGAAACTGTTTTCGGATATCCGGTGTCCAGTCTCTCGGACCTACCCCCCGGGGAATACTGGATACAGGCAGTGATCAATCGTTATGAAACATTTCATCGAGCCGACGGTCATATCGTAACATTACCACCGGACCAGGGTGAAGGGCAGCAATGGAACAGAAAACCGGATAATTTATACAGTACTCCACAAAAAATATACCTTGATCCTGAAAAAAATTCAGTGATCTATGTTGAACTTGATCAGAAAATTCCCTCCATTCCTGAACCGGAAGATACTGAATATATCAAACACATAAAAATAAAAAGTAAACTTCTGTCCAAATTCTGGGGACGTCCTATGTATCTGGGAGCCCATATTCTTCTTCCCCACGGTTTTGATGAACATCCGGAAGCTCGTTTTCCTTTGGCCATCATGCACGGACATTTCAATAATGATTTCCGCGGTTTTCGTACAATTCCGCCGGATCCTGATCTTGAGCCGGATTACAGTGAACGGTTTCAGTTAAAAGCATACAATAAAATACAGCAGAAATATGCCTACAAATTCTATCAGGACTGGATAAGTCCTGATTACCCCCGTATGCTTATCGTGGATATTCAGCATGCCAATCCTTATTATGATGATTCCTATGCAGTGAATTCAGCAAATCTGGGACCGTACGGAGATGCTATTACTTATGAATTGATCCCGTATATTGAAGAAAAATTTCGCGGGATAGGCGAAGGATGGTCCCGTTTTCTCTATGGCGGTTCAACGGGCGGATGGGAAGCTCTGGCAGTACAGGTGTTTTATCCTGAAGAATACAACGGCTGCTGGGCAGCCTGCCCTGATCCCATTGATTTCCGAGCTTATGGAATTGTCAATATTTATGAGGATAACAATGCCTATTTTCTGGACAGCAGGTGGAAACATACTCCCAGACCCGGACACCGCAATTATCTGGGGGAAATAAGTGCAACTCTGGAAGAGATGAATCACAGAGAACTGGTATTAGGGACAAAGTCCCGTTCCGGATGTCAGTGGGATATCTGGCAGGCAGTGTACAGTCCGGTAGGCAAGGATGGATATCCTGAACCTATCTGGGATAAAAAGACAGGAACAATAGACCCGGAGACTGCCCGGTACTGGAAAGAGAATTATGATCTATGTCATATCCTAAAACGGGACTGGGCAACCCTGGGTCCCAAGTTAAAAGGAAAAATTCACATTTACTGCGGGGATATGGATAATTACTACTTGAATAATGCAGTATACCTCATGGAGGATTTTCTGGAAAGTACCACTGATCCCTACTATGACGGAGAAATCGACTACGGTGACCGGGCAGAACACTGCTGGAATGGGGATCATGAGCGTCCCAATGCCATTTCCAGACTCCGGTATCATCAGATGTTTGCTCCCCGGATTGTCGAAAGGATCATGGAGACCGCTCCTGCAGGTGCGGATACGACCAGTTGGAGGTACTAGCTGCGAGGGAAAAGGGAGAAAAGGAGGATGGAAAAGGGAAGACTCTAAGACTAAAGACAAAAGACAAAAGACTAAAGACAAAAGACAAAAGACAAAAGATAAAAGATAAAAGATAAAAGATAAAAGATAAAACAGGGTTAAGAGCTTTAGAGCTTTAGCACTTGAGAATGGTAGCGTTCAGAAGACAGTAGTCAGTAGTCAGAAATCAGTAGAGTTCACAGATTATCGATTGTAGTGAGAAGGCGGTCTGCGGTCAGCGGTCTGCGGTCTTTTACAGGGAAAATGGAGAAAAGGAGGATGGAAAAGGGAAGACTCTAAGACTAAAGACTAAAGACAAAAGACAAAATAGTTCGTTTCGTTCGTTGCTAATTTAAAAAAATGAATCTCTGGAATATAAAAGCATATATTTATTCTTTGCGTACATCGCCTCTTTTTGCCTGGGTCCTGAATGCGGAAAAGAATAATCTGAGGGAATTAGTCTGGAAAGTTGATAACATACAGGGAATGATCCTGGATATCGGGACAGGTACCGGACATACCCTCGATATCCTTCCTGACAGCAAACAGATAATTTGTCTGGATCGTTCTGTTGGAATGCTGAATAAGATCAATCAAAAAAAACAGCAGAATCTTAAGCTAACTGCTGATGCTTTTTACCTTCCTTTTAAAAATAATACATTTTCTTTTGTATCCTGTGTGGGTGTAAGTGAGTATCTGCGCAATCTCATTTTTTTATATTTGGAAGTAAATCGAATTTTAAAAAATGACGGGTATTTTTTAACCACTATTTCACCTCCAAACCTGTGGAATGGTGTAAGAAGAATTTCAGGAAATCGGCTGCATACAGTTTCTGCTAAGTTTGCACAAGATACAGCTAACAATACGGGATTTGAGAAAATAGGTGAATTACATTCATTGATGCAGTATCAGTATTTATTTAAAAAGTAAATTTTTTTTAAAATTTACTTGACATTACAACAAAAATTAATTAAATAAAGGTTAATTAGTTTTTAATATTACATATTCGATTCTGATAGGATATCTCATGGATACTGCTGTTTCTGAAAAAATTCAGAAGAACAAGGCAACATCAGGAAACCTTGCACATCCTCCAAAACTGCTGGAGCAGGTACGCCAGTCTCTTCGTACTAAACACTATTCCTTCCGTACTGAGAAATCGTATATAAGATGGATCAAACAATTTGTACTGTTTCATGGGAAAAGACATCCCAATACGATTATAAATTGAAGAAAAGGTATAAGACAATTGAATTGCAAATTGAAGAAACAACCTGGGTACCTAATGAGAATGACCGTTTTTCAAAAAAGCCTGTTTATATTCGAGTACATTATTATGAAAAAGATTTAAGAGAAAAATTAAAAGAAAATGGTGCTGTTTGGAACCCAGAAAAAAAACTTTGGAAGGTTTCCTTACAAATAGTATTAGATTTGCATATTGAAGATAGAATTATTAAATTTGTATAATAATAAGGTAAAAAATTGCTTAATACAGCAATTTTAAAATAAAAATGCTTGACCGATGAATAAATGGTTATGCATTTATAAATAGGTGATGTCATGAAATGGTATAAAATCTTAATCACAATTACAATTTACATTTTTCTTCAATGTGCTAGTAGCGAAGTATTTGTAAGGAATGATATTGATTATAGCAAATATAATCGTATAGCAGTTTTCCCATTAACCGATTATCCCAATAGACCAGGTTCAGGTATACAAGTAGCAGATATGCTCTCTATGCAATTAATAAATTCGCAGTATAACATTATAGATAGATCACAAACAATGCATATACTTCAAGAGCAACAACTAGGCATGACTGGTTTCATAGACGAAAGTACAGCTCCATCAATTGGAAAAGTATTAGGAGTTCAAGCAATTTTAACAGGTTCAATAAGTGAATATCAATGTATCCAAACCAATATACAGGTTGTTCAAGGGGCAGATCCAGCTTATATGCCTATTTCAAAGGCTGCAATCTCACTTAAGCTTATTGATTGTGAAACCGGTCAAATTGTCTGGACTGGTTCTGCACGTGGTTCTGAAATTGGACAAAACGTTGAAAACATTGCAGCCCAGAAAGCAATAAAAAATATATTAGATAAATTTAAAAGTTTAAAAATAAATGTAAATTCTCCTCCAATAACAAACAAACTTACACCCGTACCAACAATACCCGATACATTTTTCCCAAATCTTAGAAGAAACTATCCAAAATACAATAAATTTACTGATGAACAAATTATTCAAGCTTTCAGGAAAAATAATCCGCAACACAACGATAAAAGTGATATTTGGATTATTAAATATATAGAAAAAAGATCGAAAAAATAAAAATATCTGATTATGGTTACTATTACTAGACATGGCTCGATAGAAAATCATATGGTTAACTAGTAATGCATAATATAACGTTGAACGAAACCGCTTGTCCGTCCTGACGGACAAGCGGCAGTCGATACAGTGGTTCTTTGACAATTTCGTGGTATCCTTGATAAGATAGGTTTTTCCTCTTACCTTTCTTTTTTCACTTTTCACTTTAAAAAGGGAGGTATGTTATGGAAAAACTTATCGAAAAGATGAAGATGGACCTCGAACTTCAGGATTACAGTCAGAAAACTGTCAAGAGTTACCTGTGGCATATTCGTAATTTCTATGACTATTTTAAGGGTTCAGTAACTGAACTCAACGAGGATGATATCAGAAAATATCTGTATCATATCAAACACCAGAAAGGATATGGCAGATCGTATTTATCTCAAGCCTACAGTTCCATCAAATTTCTCTATCGTGAGACCATTGATATCCCGATTTCACTTAATAAGCTGCGGGGGCCAAAACGAATGATCCGACTCCCGGTTATTTTCTCTCAGGAAGAAGTCAAGAGATTATTTGATGCCACCGATAATGTAAAACACAAGACCATACTAATGGTTACCTATGCGGGTGGATTACGGGTAAACGAAGTTGCTCATTTAAAGGTCAATGATATTGACAGTGACCGTATGCAGATCAGGGTACGGCAAGGAAAAGGAAGAAAAGACCGGTATACCTTGTTATCATCCAAAGTGCTGAAGCGTTTGCAGGAGTATTGGCGTGTCTACCGACCGAAGGACTGGCTGTTTCCCAGCAGGAGAAAGGAAAGTCCGATTTGTACGTCCACCATACAGCGAGTCTTTAAGCAGTCAAAAAAGAAAGCAGGGATACAAAAAGAGGCATCGGTTCATACGCTACGGCACAGTTTTGCCACCCATCTGTTGGAACGGGGAGTCAACCTGTTTGTGATCCAGAAGCTTTTAGGTCACAAATATATTCAGAGTACACTTGTGTATCTGCATCTCCAAACACCTTCACAATGTAAAGTAGTGAGTCCCATTGACCAGATTCTGGAGGTGTAGCTATGGAACTTGCAGATATATTCAGAGCATATGCACCAGCATATATAAAAAAACACCCTCAGCCGAAAAGGATCATGAAAGTAATCAATGCAATCGTACAATGTCGCACCGCAGCACTTGGCGGGCATAGTGAACGGTGTGAGATGTGCGGGTATGAAAGAACCTTTTACAACTCCTGCAGGAATCGGCACTGTCCTCAGTGTGGCAGTCTTGCCAAAGAACGCTGGCTTGTTTCAAGAAAAAAGGATGTACTCCCCATCACCTATTTTCATGTTGTCTTTACCATACCAGACTTATTGAACCATCTGACCCTACTCAATCAACGAGTACTGTATAATCTTCTTTTTCGGGCAGGAACCGAGACCCTGCTTACCCTGGGCAGGGATAAGAGACACCTGGGCGCCCGGATAGGCATCCTTGCCACCCTACATATCCTTCGACAAGCTCAGGACAGGCTCTGGGGGCAGAACCTGACCGATCATCCTCACCTCCACTGTATTGTTACCGGCGGTGGGTTATCTGAGAACAAGAAAACATGGAAATATCCTAAGAAGTTACAAAACGGAAAAGCTTTTTTTGTGCATGTCAATGTACTCTCAGATTTGTTTAAAAACAAGTTTATAGCCTATTTGCAAGAGGCGTATAATGAAGGGAAGCTTACCCGTAAAGATAACACTTCCTATTTTAAGACAAAGCGGTCATTTATACGATTTAAGAATGACCTGTACAAGAAAAGCTGGGTTACCTTTTGCATATTCTACCGAAAGGGTTTTCCAAGATCAGATACTACGGAATACTTGCCAGCCG
>CAZETW010000008.1:0-51502 GCA_964515295.1 uncultured bacterium
AATTAATCGTTTTTAGCAAAGCAAGTATGATCATAATTTTCAATACAGACCTGACAGGTCTCCTAAGACCTGTCAGGTCTATGAAAGGTTAGACCGCAGTTAATGATCGAATGTACCCGGCACTTGCCAAGTGCCGGGCATAGGGAAGATTCGCAGTCACGGTCTGCGGATAGCTGTTTTAATTATAGACGCGATCCCTGAACACTGATAAGGTTTACGGGAGACCTTTTCGAGATATCATGATTTTTTTCTACTAGTGACTATCTCAGGGTTCAATACTGCTGCGATAAAAAATATTCGGCTGTTCATTATACTCAGTTTTCCAGATATGCACTGCCTCAGAATAGGTAACATATTCAGCCTGGCCGGATTGGATGAATGGTTCAAGTTGGTCTAATAATGCTAATAGTTCATCATGCTCATCAGTATCAAAAATGACACTTTGCGGTACTGCCAAAGACACAGTGTACATTTTATCCCGATCAATGCTTCCTTCTTCAAGTGCATCGGCAACAGCTTCCACAAATTCAGGGGTAGAGAGATATTGCTGATTTTGTCCCCAATTGGAATGTTCACCCGGTCCCACATACACCATTCTTTCCTCAGCATTATGAACCCAAAAGTTATCATTTGCTCCTTTTGGTTTCCAGATACCGCTGGCAATATCATCCCGGGAAAAATCACCGTAGTGATGATCTTTGCTTACAGCCAGAGTGAGAACTTCCGGATACCAGGTAAAATCCGGATATATCCATCCCGGCTCTCCCTGAGCGAGCCGGGTAAATTGCTGAGGATCATCCCATACCAGTCCACCCACATTTTCACTGATAGAATCAGTTATGGTTCCTCCCAGAAAACGAACATCAGCATAATTATCCTGACCTTCTTCCACTCCTCCTTCCTGGTGGGGGTCTATTTCAAAGCCGTAATGAGAAGCCAGGTAATCGATTACATTTTTCCCGTTAGTTTCTACTTTCATGGTTTCTGTTTCACAACGAGTGACGCCTAAGAAAAATTCATATTCGATTTGCAAATTAAATGAGGCTCCGGTGGAAGCAAAGGTTTCAGTAAAGGTGAGCAGTTTTTCCCGGTAGCTGCTGTAGGTATTACATTGAGCATAAACTGCTACATCCTCGATATGACCGGCAATGGTGACATAAATCGGAGGGATACTGTCGTCCATTGATTCGGATTCTATAGATGTTTTTTTACAAACAGTCATTGTAAGTATTATTAATCCTGAAAATAATAATACTGATGAAAAGAACTTATGCATACTATTCTCCCTGATCAATTGTTTGTATGGTTATCACAAGCAGTGTATTTATTTACTGACTCAACTGTTATTTATCGTATCAATACCATTGAGGCGGTATGTATTTTTTTCTCATTAACCGTTAACCTGTAAATATAGATCCCTGACGAAACAGGTGATTGAGTATAGTCTGTGCCATTCCAGGGGATATGATGATATCCTGATTTCATATTTTTCATTTCCCAGGATTTCACTTGTTCACCCCGGATATTGTAAATACTCAGTTTTATATCAGCAGTCCGGGAAAGCTGAAACCGGATAACTGTACTGCTGTTAAAAGGATTAGGATAATTATTAAACAGTGAAAAATTCCGTTTTGTTTTAAAAAGATCAATACCAGTCAAAAGATTATCCAGCTGAATATCAGTATTATTCCACCTGATACGGTCAGCAACTTCACACAGAGCAGCTCCGACTCCGGTTTTCATAAGAATATTCCCCGGTCCCCGGGGTTCCAGTGCATTACGTATAGAAAGGTGATTAAATTCCATAAACGCATCATTATCTGCAGCTTGCGGCATGGATTGTCCGGCTATGTATTCCACATAAATCCGGTCCGGATTCAGCCTGACAAAACGGGCACCGGCCTGGCGGAATCCTTCATACTGATTTAAAATATGAGGATGATCAGGAGCTCCCTGAACATGGTCATCATCCCCTGCTTCAACAACAAACATTATATCCGGATGAGCAGCTACGACCTCATTTATCCAGGGTTCCCCATTACGCCAGTACCAGAAGGATTCACATTCTTCCAGTGATGCAAAATAAGAAGGAAGGGACAATCCTTCCTGTAAGGCAGCTTCACGTATCTGCACTGAATAGTAAAGCGTATCCTGATACAAATAAGGACTTGGAATAAAATCAGTGTTTATATTTACGGTTCCGTCACCATCTATATCACAATAAAGCCCTCCTGTATATCCGCCTTCCTGATTTATGGTGCTGCTATAGTCCAGACAGGACCAGTCAAAATTTCCGGTCGTGTCATTATAGGCAGGATTTGGGTTGCCGGAGGTTCCTGTATCCACAGTGGGCATTCCGTCCCCTACCGGAGATTCCCAGTTGACTATCCAGGCCAGTCCGGCCAAGGTGTCGCCAAAAGCACCGGCAGTTGTAATGGTGGCGTTGCCGCCGTTGGACCAGCCGCATAATCCGGTATTGGAATAGAGGGGGGTAATGGGCTGCAGCATATGATGAAGATTGTATCCATAGGAATCAGGTGCATTCCCTAAAGCGAATCGGGCCACATCAGCAATAGCCTGCATACAGAGTTCACCCCGGTCATCATAGATACCTCCGCTTCGCTGAGCCGGAATGCCGCTTCCGGAGAAATTGAACTGCAGCTCAATAAATCCCTGATCAACATATCCGTATCCTGGTTCTGATATACCGGTTCCGCTCCATCCGCCTGCAACGTGAACAACAACAGGTGCCTGATTTCCGTACCGGGGGGCATCCGGCGTTCTCACCAGAACATATATCCCGGTCTCTCCGCCTGCACTGCTGGGTATTCTTACACCAAAAGATTCCGGTACGGTTTTTTCTGGTGCATTGTAGAGATGATGTTTTTGGTTAAATCTTATTTTCCAGATATCCACCAGTTCAGTAAAACTCACCAGTTTTATTTTGCCTTGATCCTGGAGATCCAGCAGAGGCTGGAGAGTATTTTGTTCATAATTGGTGGTAAAATCAGGAACCATGTTCTGAGGGGTCATAAAACAGCAGGTCAGGATATTTGTCGTATCGATCTGTCCAGAGTCATACAAGTCAATCAATTCCAGCAGGCCTTGCATATCTTCTGTATACTGTCCAACGCAGAGTATGTTACCCGAAGGATCATCTGTCCAGAAATTATATTTATCGGTTGGCCGCCAGATACCGGAGGGTACCGGATCATTTGTATGACCGGGAGTAGCAGAACCGATAAGAATTTTTCCTTCCCACAGAGCCTGGGGATAATGGCTGCCCTGCAGGGGCTGGCGGAAACGTTCCCAGTTAGCATAGTTACCACTATAAGGATCCCATACATGTCCTCCTACCACATTAGTGGGAGTTACGCCCAGAGAATCAATAAGACAGGCAACGTCAGCATAGTTATAGCCGTAATTCTCATGAGAATGGGGTTCAACAGTAATGCCCATATCCTCGGACATAAAGCGTACCAGGTTTTTTCCGTTAGTGCTGTCCATCAGCTGTGGCGTTTCATAGCGCAGGACTCCTTCCAGAAATTTCCAGTCACTCTGCCAGCAGAAAGAAGCTCCGTGACTGTTGAGCATCCGGCTGAATTCAACCAGACCGTTTCGCTGTCGTATGTAAGACTGCCGGGTTTGAGGATCATTGAAATCACCCAGAGCACTGTCTTCATTATGCATAAACAAAACCACATAAACCGGCGGATCTGAGGAATAAATAATTCCAGTTTTTATGAGCAGTATTAATGCTATAAAAAGAAATAATTTCTTCATAACGAGACTCCCGATCTTTACGGATTAAATTGTCTATATTTAAAATATAAACTTTAATAACATATTTGCAAAAATTATTTTTATTTTATCCTTATAGTTTTAACATATTATTTTAACCATATCTTAATATTTAGTACCATATTTAATAAAATCCTAATAAAATACTTATTGAAATATAAAACCTGTTTGCCATATTATAGCAAATAAAAAATGGAGGTATTAACTATAATATATGGTACGAAAAAAAATACTTTTAATTTGCGGAACGCTGAACCAGACTAATATGATGTACAAGATTTCAAGATATCTTGAAAATGATAACTGCTATTTCACTCCTTATTATGGAAATCAGTTTATTAATCTACTGGCTCAGGCTGGTTTATGTGACTTTTGCTCTTTAGGGGGGCAGGCAAAAGAAAGTACATTAGCCTTTTTAGCAGAGCATGACTGTGTAGTGGATTTTGGAGGCACGGCTCAGGACTATGATCTGGTTATTACCTGTTCTGATTTAATCATTCCTAAGAATATAGCAGATAAACCTGTAATACATGTTCAGGAGGGTATGGTTGATCCGGAAAAACTGGCTTTTTATCTGGTCAAATATCTCAAAATGCCCCGGTATATCGCTAATACGTCCACCATGGGGCTTTCCAATGCTTATGAGAAATTCTGTGTTATGTCTGACGGATGGAAAGAGATATTCATCGAAAAAGGAGTAGATGCTGAAAAAATTGTTGTAACCGGAGTGCCGAATTTTGATAATGTTGATCAATACCGGGACAATGATTTTCCTCATAGTGATTATATTTTAGCTGCAACCTCATGTTTGAGAGAGACTTTCAAGTATGAGAACAGAAAAAAATTTATACAAAAAGTGCTGGATATAGCAGATGGTAAAGATGTGATTTTTAAACTGCATCCAAATGAAAAAATGGACAGAGCTGTAGGAGAGATAGAAAAGTGGGCTCCTGATGCGAAAATCTATACTGATGGAAATATTAATCATATGATCGCAAATTGTGATACATTAGTAACAAAATATTCCTCTGTACTAATGATAGCATCTGCCCTACAGAAACCTTTCTATTCTGATTTGGACTATGATTATGTAAAAAAGATTACGCCGATTCAGAACGGAGGACGATCTGCTGAGAAAATTGCAAATCTGGGTAAAATATATCTAAATGGTTAATAACCTATGAATTTTAAATAATTATTAAATTAATATAGGTAATAAAAAATATAATGACTGAAAATAAAAAAGAAATTCTGGCTTTAATTCCTGCCCGGGGTGGATCGAAATCAATACCCCGGAAAAATATTAAACACCTGGATGGTTATCCTTTAATAGCCTACAGTATTGCTGCCGGACTTCAGGCCAAGCATGTAGACAGAGTAGTAGTAACTACAGATGATGATGAGATTGCAGAAATAGCATCTCATTATGGAGCCGAAGTTCCTTTTATGCGGCCGAAAGCTTTAGGTGAAGATTACATAACTGATCTGCCGGTTTTTTTGCATGCCCTGAAGTGGTTTGATGATAATGAGTCCTGGTCTCCGGATGTGGTTGTCCACCTCCGAGCTACATCTCCTTTCAGACCCAGGAATTGTATTGATGAGGCAATAGAATGTATATTAAAAGATGACCAAGCAGATTCTGTGAGAGGGGTAACACCTTCCGGAGAAAATCCGTTTAAAATGTGGCAGTTACAAAACGGAGCTATGAAACCCTTAATCAGAACTCAGGATAAAGAATTATACAATATGCCCAGACAGCAGCTGCCTTCTACCTACTGGCATTCAGGTCACATTGATATTATTACATACAAAACCATTATAGAAAAAAAGAGTATGAGCGGAGATCGGATTCTGCCTTATTTAATTGATCCTCAGTATGCAGTAGATCTGGATACACCGGTTGATTGGCGGTATGCGGAGTATCTCATTCAGCAGAAACCGGATCTGGTAATCAAACCCCTTAATGGCAATCAGCCCAAATTTTCTGACATTCAATTGTTAGTGCTGGATTTTGATGGGGTGTTTACTGATAACCGGGTTTATATAAATGAAAAAGGTATAGAAACAGTACAATGCAACCGTGCTGACGGTATGGGAATTAGTTTATTAAAAAAGAATAATATTCCGGTAGTAGTACTTTCAACTGAGGAAAATCCTGTAGTTACTGCACGATGTAAAAAGTTTGACTTACACTGTTTACAGAGCATTAAAGATAAAGGAAAAGTAATGGATGATATCATTCAGCAGTATGATATCGATCCAAAATATATTGGATTTGTTGGTAATGATTTTAATGATTTACCAGCATTAAAGAAAGTCGGGTTTCCAGTTGCTGTAGCTGATGCCTATCCTGAAGTATTAAAGCAGGTAAACTGGATTTTGTCAAAAAAAGGTGGACGGGGAGCTATTCGGGAAATGTGCGATTTAATTTTAAAACACAAAAAATAAAAGGAGATACAATGAAAAGAAAAGTAATAATTGCAGATAAAAAGATTGGTCCCGAAAATCCGACATTTATAGTCGGTGAGATAGGTATTAATCACAACGGAAGTCTTAAGAATGCAAAAAAATTAATAGATGCGGCCCATGATGCCGGCTGTGATGCAGTAAAATTTCAGAAAAGAACTCCAGAATTATGTGTTCCCAAAGAGCAGAGAAATGTTATGAGAGAAACACCGTGGGGTTACATTACTTATCTTGATTATCGTTATAAAGTTGAGTTTGGAGAAAAAGAATACAGTGAGATAGACAGATACTGTAAAGAAAAAGGAATGCTCTGGTTTGCTTCCTGCTGGGATATCCCTTCTGTTGATTTTATTGAAAAGTTTGATCCTGCCTGTTATAAAATCCAATCTGCTGGTATTACGGATTTATGGCTGCTGCAGCGTCTTAAAGCCACAGGCAAACCTTTGATCATGTCTACAGGAATGTCTACCATGGAACAGATTCATACAGCAGTAGGATTGTTAGGTGAAAAAAATCTGGTTTTATGTCATTCCACCAGCACCTATCCCTGTCCTCCGGAAGAGCTGAATTTAAAAATGATCCCTACTTTGATGGGAAAATTTCACTGTCCCATTGGTTATTCTGGTCATGAGGTTGGTCTGGTCCCGTCTGCTTCTGCAGTAGTATTAGGTGCAGATCTGGTAGAAAGACATATCACTCTGGATCGATCCATGTGGGGAAGCGATCAGTCTGCCTCTATTGAACCGGGTGGTCTGCGAAAGCTGGTTAAATATATCCGAACCATGGAAAAGGCTGTAGGTGATGGTATTAAAAGAGTGTATGAAAGTGAAAAGCCGGGTATGAAAAAGTTACGCAAGGTTAAGGATGTGACTAATGCGCTTGATTTATTGAAAACTTATAGTAAAAATCAGTATGCAGAAAACAATAAATTAGAAGAAGTCTCATTATAATAGAAATAGTTAATTCCTGATTTTCTTCTGAAAATAAAATGATATATTACTCAACCTGAATTACAGAAAAAGAGAACATCCTATGATCCATATTAAAACTGTATTTTTTTTATTCATATTAAATTATACAGCTGTCATCAGCTCTTTATCAGCCCCTTCTACTATTAATGAATCAACTTATAAGCTTATTACGGATTGGGACTGTATCACTATTGGAGGAGTGTGAAAACAAATATTGCTGGGGTGATTCCGTTCTTTAAGAAGGGGAAAGATCGTGGTATTAGAGAGATTTGGACAGCAGTTCGTAAAGGAAATTTCTCAGCCGTGGTTGGTCGATCATCTCTGGTCTATATCTATTATAATGAAGGGGAATACAAAAAAAGCTGGAAATTGAATTCAGAGATTTATAAACGTTATCCTGAAAACACTGTTTGTCTATATATGCGGGCCTGTCTGAGTGAAGAACTAAAGAAATGGAATGTGGCCCTTGATGCCTATACTGTTTTGTTGGAACACCTCAGGAAATCTGAATTTTCCAGTAGAGGATATGAAGCAGAATGTCTGGGTGGAATAGCTCTTTGTTACTATAAGTTAGATAACTATGATGTAGCTCTCAGTTATGTAGAACAGCCCCAGGTGATGATAGATTATTGTGATTTATCTCAAGAACTGCTAAGTCCGCTAAAGGATTTTGAACAAATAGTTTATTCTATAAGGGAATTGAAGAAAGAGATTCTTAATATATTACCTGATTAAAATATAAATGAAATCGGGAGCATTATGATAAAGAAATATTCAAAAGTAGATTTACATGTCCATACCCGCTATTCGGGTCATCTCAGTGACTGGCGTTTGAAAATGCTGGGGGCAAAAGAATGCTATACATTACCTGAACAGGTGTATAGTATGGCAGTAAAAAGAGGAATGGATTTCGTTACTATTTCTGATCATGATACTATAAACGGTGCTCTGCAGCTGGCGCATTTGAATAATTTTTTTATTAGTGAAGAAGTAACTACTTTTTTTCCGGAAGACGGAGCTAAAATTCATGTTGTTGTTCTTAATATTAATGAAGAAGATCACAGAATGATACAGTGCCTTCGGTCCAATATTTATGATCTGGTACTGTATCTCAATAATAATAATATTCATCATTTTATTGCTCATCCTCTGTATTCCGGAAACGCAACTCTGACTGTGGAGCATTTTGAGAAAATGCTTTTGCTTTTTAAAACCTTTGAGGTGAAAAATGGAGGTAATCAGAGTCATTTATTTGGTCTGCTGAAAAGAATGTTCAGACAGCTCTCGCCTTCACATATATGGCAGATGGCTGATAAATATAAAATTGAACCTATAGGTGAAGAGCCCTGGATAAAGAACCAGGTTGCAGGTTCGGATGATCATGGCGGTTTACTTATAGGATGTCCTCATACTCAAACTCCTGCAGCGATTAATGTTAATCAGCTTTTAGATCATATTAAGAAGGGAAAAAGCAAGGCAGTGGGGCCGGTTGGATCGCCACTTTGCTTTACTCATGGTGTTTTTTCTGTGATGTATCACGCTGTGAAAGAAAATAAAAAAAAATATGATCCGTTAAAATCAAAAATAGTGTATAATTTAATGGATCAGATTTTTGATCATCATAATGGAAAGGCATTTCTTTCCTGGAAATCCAGATTTTTTCTTTATTTAAACTCTCAATTCGGGATCTCACGATTCTTGAAAAAAAGAAAGCATCCTTTTATCACTCAAATCCTGGATATGTTGAAAAATGATAAAGATTTTAGAAATTATTTTTTGAAAGGATTTAACTTTAATCCTGAGTTGAACCGGATATTCTTTAAAAAATTCAGATATCTTTTTAATAATTCTCTGAAAGAAATATGGTCGGAGACTGAAAATACGTCAGATTTTTTAACCAAAGTTAAAAAAACAGCACCTCTTTTAAGTTTGATTGTTCCTTATTTATGGGGATTCCATATTGAATATAGTGACCGGCCTTTGATTCGAAAACTTGAATTTTTATTTATCCCCTCCAGGAATAATCACAAAGATGAACGGATTGCGCTTATGTGTGATTATTCCTGTCAAAACATACTGGATTATGATTATCTAAATTCTATTCTGAATAATCCTGTACATCTTTCTTTATTTGGCTTATCTGATGAAAGAATTAAGAAAAGAGGTAGGGAGAATTTTCAACCTGTATTTGAAAAAATTATTGATAAACAGCGATTGAAAATGCCTCCTTTGTTAGCAATAGCAGAGAAAATGTCCCGACAAAATTTCAACAAAATCTATTTGCATACACTGGGGCTCATGGGATTGACAGGATTATTTCTGGGTAAATTATTAAAACTGCCGGTGGTCTGTCGCTATCCTGAGAAAGAAATCAATGACTGGATAGTTAATTCTGATAATATGGAAACAGCTAAAATAGCTCATACAGTTTTCAATTATATTTTTTCTCAGGTAGAAGAAATTTATATTCCATCAACCCAGTTCCGTATACAGGCTGAAGCCCTGGGTTTTCCATCCCGGAAAATGGTAGAGGTTAAGGAAAGGGAAAATGGATTACCGGAACTGCAGATGAATTAAGTATTCAAATAAGATTAATAAGTATGTAAAGATCTTAGGTGCAGATGTTCAAGAAATATAAATTTAATTCAATCCGTATAAAAAAAATATTTCATACCCTTTTTATTATTGTTCCTATAGGAATTTTAGGAAATGTAATTTTTACAGTATTAAAAACCGATAAAGAAGTTTTTGTTTCTCTGGATACATTTAACTATGAATACTGTATTTTGGCTCTCATAATGGGAATTATTCCCTGGTTTACTGCTTCCTTTCGTCTTATGATCTGGACCCGGTTTTTAGGAAAACGAATAAGTTTCAGGAATCTTTTTAATGTCATTATAGGGAGTGAAGTCGGATCTGCAGTTACTCCAACAGCTGTGGGTGGAGGATATGCAAAGATCGGATTATTAATGCAGCGGGGATTCAGTATCGGGACTTCAGCTTCTCTGACCAGTTTGAATAATGTGGAAGATACTCTGTTTTTTGTGTTATCAATGCCTTCAGCAATTTTTATTACATCTGCTTTTAAACTCCCGGTTTTCAAGTCAATTGCCGAGCAGGCAAAGGATTCCGTTTCTTTTATTCTTTACCTGGTACTGGGTATAATTTCTTTTATTATCATCGGGTATGGATTAAAACAAACGCATCTGTTTCTGAAATTAAAAAAAACGCCTTTTTTCCAAAAAATAATGGACAGATTTAACACTTTTAAATATGATTTCCTTTTTGTGTATGGATTTGTCAGAAAAAAGGGCAAACTGCGCTTTTGTTTTACTATGCTCCTTACAGCTTTACACTGGATCAGCCGTCTGTCAGTAGTAACAGCCCTGTTCCTCTGCTTACATTTACCCATACATCCCATAAAATTTTTCCTGTTCTCCTATGCGGTTTACTTTTTAGCTGCTTTAATTCCTACTCCAGGTGGTGCAGTTGCAACAGAAGCGAGTTTTTATTTATTGTTCAGCTTTTTTATCCCACCAAGTATGATCGGTCTTACAACTTCTACCTGGCGGTTTCTAACTTATTATTTTCCTCTTGCTCTAGGCTCAGTTCTGTTTGCTTTAATGAATTACCAGATGTTGACTAAGGGAGGCCACAAAAATAATTCCGAGAAGGACAAGGCAGTGGTTTCAGTGGCGGCTGAAAGATAGGGTATTGGTAAAATGTATAATGTATAATGAATGAAGAATAATGAATAATTTATAATGTTTCCCTTCCCGTTTCAGGTGGTATTACTTTGTAAAAATTTTTTTTGATAGATCAATTGAGTTGATATTTATCAGGATAACAAGATCACCATATTCATTCAAAGAAATATTTTATCCAGTTTTCTTGACATTTTCAAATAAAGTTATTAAGATATAACGTTTTATCAATTTTGATTGATACAAGATGATTTTGGTGTGCCTGTTTTTCAAAAATAAGGAGTGTAAAATGAAAACCGACTATTTTAAAAATATTCACACCACAAGCTGGTTTGTAGTACTTCTCAGCCCGGTGATTTATGTAGGTATTATCATTCTCAGTTTCGCTTATCTCACAGTACCAGCCATAACACTTGCCGAGCTGAGCTCCGGTTTGATTTATCCTACTTTGATTATCAGTTTGCCTTTATTGGTCATTGTCATTGGTTTATTTATCATTTTCATAGGAAAAATTCGTTTTCAGGACCTTGGTATTCAGAAGGGAAAGCTTTCAGAAGCTGTTGCTGTTACCTTGGGAGTTTGGATTTTTTTGCAATTGGTTTTAATGTTAACCTCTGTTATTTATGGCAAGGGTATTTCTTTAGATGATTCCTGGTATGATCCTGGAGTTATGGTAGTAATTGGCATGTTTGCTTCTCAGTTATTGGGAAATGCTTTATCAGAAGAAATTATGTTCAGGGGATTTTTATTTCCTCAATTGTATTTGAAAATCAAATTTAGCAAGCAATCAGGAAAGAAAAAACGATTAATTATATCGATTTTAGTGTCACAATTATGTTTTGCCTTAATGCATATTCTAAACCTACCTCGAATCAAAATTCCGGGCATTAGTCTATATTTAAATTTAGTAACCCTGTTGGTTTTAGGGGTGTTTTTTACCGTGATTTTTTTACGAACCAACAATATATTTGTTGCTGTTGGCCTTCATACTTTGATAAATAGCCCCACTCCTTTGTTATGGTCACCAATAACGGCAGGAGCTGTGGTTTTTGTTTTATATATTGGAGTAATAATATGGTGGCCCAAAATTCAGAAGGTAATAACGGGAGTATTCAGTATAAGGTAAAACGGCATCCCTGATTAGTTGTTTATGATCAATTATAAATGAGTTGTTTTAGCCACTGGAATTAAAGGTACTTTTATAAAAATCCAAGCTAAGATTAACTTATCTTATAAAGTGAGAAAAGGAGGAATCATGGAGCTTAAAGAGTCAGTAGCTGTTGTATCTGGTGCGAGCAGTGGTTTAGGGAAAGCTATTTCCAAGAAATTAGCATCAGAAGGAGTTAAGGTTGGTCTTCTGGCCCGTTCCCAAGAAAAACTTGAGCGTGTACAGACAGAGATTGAAGAAAATGGTGGATCAGCAATGTGCCTCACTGCAGATCTAAGCAAACCGGAAGAGGTAAAACAAGCGGTGATCGATACAGTATCAGAATATGGTACAATCGATATACTTGTAAACAATGCGGGTTTGGGAATATTTAAACTGGTGGAAGAAATGTCCATTGAAGAATGGGACAAACATATCAATGTAATGCTTCGGGGCGCTTTTATCCTGACCAGGGAATGTCTGCCTCATATCTATAAGAAGGAACGGGGTCACATCATTGTCGTGTCATCACTGTGGTCAAAACGGTTCTGTGCGAAATGCGCAGGTTATACAGCTGCCAAGTTTGGTGTACGCGGGTTTGTGCAGTCTCTTCGTGAAGAGGCCCGTGCCCATAATGTCAAAGTGACCAATATCATGCCCGGCACTGTGGAAACACCGTTCTTTGAAAAAGCTGACTGGGAGACTGATCTGAGCCGTGCTCTTCAACCGGAGGATATTGCCGGAACAGTGGTTCATGCACTTCAGCTACCGGATCGTGCCGTCATTGAAGAGGTCAGTATTCAGGCCATCCGGCCTGATCAGTGTACTAATTGATGTGTATAAATGCAATCCCCTAGAGTCGTGGGTAGGGAAGCTACCTTCTTGTGGAGAGGGTCAGCTGGTACGATCAGGGGGTGACTAAAAACAAGATTTCAACGCAGAGTCCGCGAAGTTCGCTAAATGATAAATTCAAAGTTGTTATGTATTTACATCCTTTGGTATAATCTCTGCGAACTCTGCGTTGAAAGTATTTTCGTACTTTTTAGGCAACTCCTGTATTATTTGTAGGCTTCATAACCCACGAAATAAAATGAAAATATAATGAAAAGAAAATCGAGTCTGCAGATAGTGTTTACAATTGACAGTAAATATCGATTCTGACTGTGATACCGATACCGATCCCGAATTCGGATAGTGTTTAGCGGTTATTATTACTGTAGGATAAAAACCGCAGTCAAGGACTGTGGTTGGCCGTTGATGGGAAATTTTTAAATTTTATGTCGTTCAGAGGGAAACCTTGACTGCCGGCTGAATTGTTATACAAAAACGGAATAGTTAGAAAAAATTTTTTCTTGACATATATATAAAAAACCCGTACATTACATAATTAATTAATCCGAAAAGCAATAAGATTCACATTGATCCTGCTATTTTGTACAAGATATAGATACTACGTTTTTGAATAATTACTGTTGATCTTTATGAATACAGAAATATTATTCTTTATTCTTGGTCAAGATTGATTTATTTATATAATTAGGCTGGTGAATAAATGTTTTAATAAGTAAAATTTAACAATTAAAGAAAAATGTCAGATGAAAATATACATATTTTTAGTTAATGCACCTCCTTAGTGAGGTGCATTTTTTTTACATCAGCTATAATTATTAACCAAAAGGAGGAGGAAGTATGAAAAAAATTTCTTTTAGACTGTTTGTCACTTTAATGGCAGGCGCTGTTTTATTTGCCGGTATTTTGTGGATGAGCTGTGATATGACTTCACAATCTCCGGTTGAACCACTCAACCAACAGGAAGAGATAGCACTGAGTAAAGCAAATCCCATGGTCCAAAAAGTAGTTGAACTACAGAATGCACACACAGAAAAACTGATGAAGATCCCTGGTGTTGTTGGTACAGGTACGGGATTAACTGAAGACGGTCAGCTGGCAATCAAGGTTTTTACCATGATGTCCGGAGTCAGAGGAATTCCCGAACATCTGGATGGAGTACCTGTTGTGGAAAAAGTTACGGGAATGTTCGTTGTTTACAGTGATCCTACTGCTCGTTTTCCCCGACCTGTACCTATCGGTGTATCAACCGGACACCCTGATATTACAGCGGGAACAATTGGCTGCCGGGTAAAAGATGGATCCGGTAATGTCTATGCACTGAGCAACAACCATGTGTATGCGAACAGCAATAATGCCAGCATTGGAGACAATGAACTGCAGCCCGGTCCCTATGACGGGGGACAGGATCCGGAAGATGCCATTGGCACACTGTATGATTATGAACCCATCAAGTTCGACGGAAGCGACAATACAATAGACGCAGCGATTGCCAGCACCACGACTTCTATGGTTGGATATGCAACCCCTTCCGATGGATACGGTACCCCAAGTACTACTACTGTTAGTGCTACTGTTGGATTGAACGTACAAAAATTCGGAAGAACCACACATTGGACTCACGGAGAAGTATCTGAAATCAATGTTACTGTGGATGTCTGTTATGAATCACGCGGACCATTCAACTGTGTTAAACTTGCCAGGTTTGTGGATCAGATCGCAATTACCCCAGGAGATTTCAGTGACGGCGGTGATTCAGGTTCATTAATTGTAACTGACGACAGTAATAAAAAGCCGGTGGGGCTGCTGTTTGCAGGAAGCGACACCCGTACAATTGCCAATCCAATTGGTGCAGTTCTCAGCCGTTTTAATGTAAGCATTGACGATGGAAGCGGTGGTACAACCAACAGTCCGCCTACAGCAGATTTTACTTATACAACTACAGATTTGACTGCAGACTTTACTGATCAGAGTACAGATTCGGATGGCACTATTGAAGCCTGGAGCTGGGATTTTGGTGATGGTTCTACCTCGACTGTCCAGAATCCAAGCCACACTTATGCTGCCAGCGGTACGTATACTGTTTCGCTTACAGTCACAGATGATGACGGAGCTACTGGTTCAACATCCCAGGATGTCAGTGTTTCGGATGGCAGCGGCAGCGACATTACCCTGACCGCGACCGGATATAAACACAGAGGTCTGCAGAAAGCTGATCTGGAATGGAGCGGTACAAGTGCTGATTATGTGGATGTGTATCGTGACGGTGTATTAATCACTACCACAGAGAATGACGGTTTCTATACTGATAATATTGACAAACGAGGCGGCGGTTCCTACACTTATCAGATCTATGATGGGAGCACCTGGTCAAATGAAGCGACTGTGACATTCTGATAATCAGTATTTAAGAAAATTAATACCCTTGGAGTTGTTCAAAAAGTTTAAAAACAATTAAACCACAAAGTACTCAGAGGAAAAAACAGAGCTCATAAAATAAATATAAATCAAATTTTATTCTCTGCACTTTCAATGTCTATTCTATAAACTCTGTGGTTATAATTCACTTTTTCGACAGCTCCAAGGGTAAATTATAAGGGTGAAAGGAATCATAGAGTGTCATCCAAACCAATTGAACAGGTCATAAAACAACATACGCCCAATTTGATGTCTGTTCCTGGAGTCACTGGCACAGCTCAGGGGCTTTGCAATGGCAAACCCTGTATTAAAGTATTTGTAAAGAAAATGAATCAACAGATTAAAGAGCAGGTTCCGAAAAAGATCGAAGGATATACAGTGAAGGTGGAAGAGACAGGATCGTTTAGGGCTTTTTGAAAAATCATAATGAATAATTTATAATGTATAATGCTTTCCTTGCTACCTGCTGCTAATATATATTTTTTCTTTTATAAATATAACTATTACCTTATGGCATCGGGTTCAACTGTTGGGTTGCATAAAATAATATATCGGACTTAAGCCTAACTTGTGTGGCATTGGCTTTAGCCAATGTTTTTAACGAAACGATTAGGATTTTTTGTTTTATATGACAGGATTAACAGGATCAACTTAATATAAAGAAATCCAGTTAATCCAGTTGCTCCTGTCTGATATGTGGGGGATGGGTATACTTCGATAGCGATAGCGATTGCGACCCCCAATACCGAATTCCGATGAAATGTACTGGATATAGTGGAAGAATATCAAAAGATAGAAAAAATTCCAAACAGAAACATAAAATCATTGACATTTAAAAATAATTTTTCTATATTTGAAAACTCAAGATCAATAATGGGGAGTCGTCCAATGGCAGGACATGCGGCTCTGGACCGTATAATTGGGGTTCGAATCCCTACTCCCCAGCTAGATCAGCGCCCGTAGCTCAACTGGATAGAGCATCTGACTTCGGATCAGAGGGTTGGGGGTTCAAGTCCTCCCGGGCGTACGCTTAAGAAATGGCGCATTCGTCTAGTGGCCTAGGACGCCGGCCTCTCACGCCGGTAGCACGGGTTCGACTCCCGTATGCGCTACTAAATACATATATTAACGCTTTTTGAAGATTTTTGAATTCGATTTTTCCTCTAAATATACGCCCGTCGCTCAACTGGATAGAGCATCTGACTACGGATCAGAAGGTTGGGGGTTCGAATCCCTCCGGGCGTACTTATTATCTAATTGTAAGGTTTTTCTTATACAGATTTTGATTAAGTTTTGAGATGATAGATTTTTCGTATTGTTTTTATTTGCAGAGGTGCATTTAATTTTTAAAAATAATTTTTTTAATAAACCCCTCTTAATCTCCTCCTTCGACAAGCTCAGGACAAGCTCTTGTCAGGGGAGTTTTTTTGTAATATTATTTTTAAAAATCAAATCAAGAACAGATATAAATCACATCTATTTATTTATTTTAAATATATTGTATTAATTTTCAAAAAAATTTAATTTATAATTATTAACTGTTTGAATTTTATTTAAAATTTACTATCTTTTGTAAGTATAAATGTTACTTATTATTTTAAGGGTTGAGAACGGGTCGGGAATGGAAATACATATACAATTTATGCAGGCGGCACTAAAAGAAGCCCAGAAAGCTCTTTCTCATAAAGAGGTTCCGGTTGGTGCTGTGGTTACGTTACAGGATCAGATCATTGGCAAGGGATTCAATCAGGTGGAGAGTTTAAATGATCCTACTGCTCATGCAGAAATGATAGCCATTTCAGCTGCGGCAAATTATCTGCAGTCCTGGAGACTGGAAAATTGTTCACTATATGTTACCTTAGAACCCTGTTCTATGTGTGCGGGAGCGATTGTACTTTCCCGCATAAAATGGTTATATTACGGGGCTGATGATCCAAAAGCAGGATCATGCGGTTCTTTGAGAAACATTGTACAGGATACGAGATTGAATCATCAGGTAAGATTACAATCCGGTGTACTGGCAAAGGAATCGGAAGATCTTTTAAAATCATTCTTCAGGAATTTAAGAGAACACAGAAGCATCGATTGAATATACAGGGAGAGGTGCGAGAGTGGTCGAATCGGGCGGTCTCGAAAACCGCTGTCCTAACTTTCAGGACCGTGGGTTCGAATCCCACCCTCTCCGCAGAATGTTTAATTTTGGCTGAATAGAGGCACGGTCTGAAAATTCTGGAAACCACAGAGTAAATAGAGAATACAGAGAAGAAAGACTAAGGAGAGGTGACCGAGCGGTTTAAGGTGCACGCTTGGAAAGCGTGTGTAGTGAATGCTACCGCGGGTTCGAATCCCGCCCTCTCCGCAACGTATAGGGGGCAGTAGCTCAATTGGGAGAGCGGTACGTTCGCAACGTACAGGTCGGCGGTTCAATCCCGCTCTGCTCCACAAAACGGGCTGTGCTAGATGAGGAATTAGCGGTGCCTTGTAACCTGCAATCCGCTACAGCAGGGTTTAATTCCCCAACGAGATAGATGCTGACTGGAGGATATTTTGGTAAGCAATGTTGATAGTTTGAGTTCTACGCAATGGGCGGTTGCTGAACTCCGTCAGGACCGGAAGGGAGCAGCGGTAGGCAACTTAACATGTGCCGTAGTTTTACTTGGCTGGAGTTGGCTGCCAAAATTGAATTCAGTTATGCGCTATCGAGGAGGGGTGCACAGCCTTTATAAATTATTATCTATCAGGAATTAATGATGAGTTATTTAGTACTAGCAAGAAAATGGCGGCCACTTGTCTGGGAAGAAATGCTGGGCCAGGAACATGTTACCTCAACCTTAAAAAATGCAATTAAAAATGAGCGTCTTGCTCATGCCTATCTTTTTACAGGTCCAAGAGGAGTAGGAAAAACAACAGCAGCAAGAATACTGGCAAAATCGTTAAATTGTCAAAAAGGGATTTCAGTCGTCCCCTGTAACAAATGCAGTAACTGTAAGGAAATATCTGATGGGATTAATACAGATGTGTATGAAATAGACGGAGCTTCAAACAGAGGCATCAATGAAATCAGAAGTCTCAGGGAAAAGATTAAGTATATGCCTTCAGGAGCGAGATATAAAATATATATTATTGATGAAGTACATATGCTGACCAAGGAGGCTTTTAATGCACTTTTAAAAACCTTAGAAGAGCCGCCTGAACATGTTATTTTTATTTTTGCAACTACAGAACCACATAAAGTACCCACTACAATAATATCCAGGTGTCAGAGATTTGATTTCCGGAGAATAAGCACAAAAGAGATAATGAAGAGTCTTCGTACTATTTGTAAGGAAGAAAATATAAAGATTGATGATGAAGCTATACAGTTGATTTCTATGAAGGCTGACGGAAGTTTAAGAGACAGTCAGTCTATTCTGGATCAGATGATCTCTTATACAGAAGGAACTATAACCGGGGAAGATGTAATAAAAGCATTAGGATTAATTGAACAGGAGGTTTTTTTCCAGTTAACTGATATTGTGCATAACAAGGATCTGAAGAAAGGCATACAATTAGTAGAGGATGTTGTCTCAAAAGGATATGATGTTGAAGAGTTTTTAAGTGGTTTGGAAGATCATTTAAGGAATCTGCTTTTTGTTGTTTCTACTAAGAACACTGAGCTTTTACAGACTTCTGAAACATATAAGAAGCGCTATCTTACCCAAACAGAAATGTTTGAAGAAGGGGATATTTTAAGGCTTATTAAAATTATATCTGACGCCAGAATTAAACTCAAACGAGGTGTGCAGCCGCGTTTTCAGCTTGAATTAACTGTAATTAAAATGATCAAGATGGATAAAACTTTTACAATTGAGGATTTGATAACTCAGGTTAAAGAGATAGCGGTTACAATGCCTTTAGATCAGAAAAATACAGTAAAAAAAAATCCATCCCAGGATAAACAAGACTCCCAGACCAAGGATCAGAGGTCAGAGAAGAATAAAACAGAAAAAAATACATTAGAAAAGAAGAAAACAGAAAATATCAGTAACCCCGGGGACCAGCAAGAAAAAAAAAAATTACTGACATTTGATCAGATAAGCTCTAAATGGCCGGAATTTATTAAACAGATAAAACATAAGAAAATTACATTAGGATCTTTTTTGGTGGAGGGCGTACTTTATAATCTGAAGAATAAAAATATTGAAGTTGTTTTTGGTTTAGATAACAATTTTCACATAGATGCTATTAACCGGTCCAGAGATATTGTTGCAGAGGTATTGAAAGAAGTATATAACCAGGAATTATATATCAAATGTATAAAAAAAGATCTGCCAAAATCTCGGAAAAAGGGTATGATGAGCAATAAAGAACAGTCTTTAAAAGACGTATTAGATAATGATAAATTATTAAAAGGTTTAATTGATAATATAGATGCAGAAATCATCAATTAATAAATTCTAGATAGTAAGGAGAAAACAGATATGGGTAATTCTAATTTTGCAGGACAATTCGGTATGATGAAAAAAATACAAAAAGAAATGGAAGAGGTTCAGAAAAAACTGGAAGAAATGACAGTTGAAGGTTCAGCAGGCGGGGGGATGGTTACTGTTAAAGTAAACGGTAAACAAAAGCTTCTCTCTGTTACCCTTGATAAAGAAGTTGTGGATCCTGAAGATACTGAAATGCTGGAGGATCTGATTATGGCTGCTGTTAATCAGGGCCTGGATAAATCCAGAGAAATGGCTCAGGACGAGATGAAAAAGGTGGCAGGCGGGATGCTTGGAAATCTACCCGGTGGTTTAAAAATACCAGGATTAATGTAGTAATGAACAGAAAAAAAACTCATAAAAAGCCTACGAAAAACATGAAATTAAAAGATTATAATTTCAATAAAACTTATAGAATTTTTTTTTATGGGAGTTATTTTTAACAAGTAAATTTAATAATTAAAAATTTATATTATGGTGTAATATTGAAATACAGTTCAAAAGCATTAGAAAAAGTCATTATTTCATTTTCAAAGTTACCCGGAATAGGCGAAAAATCTGCTCAAAGAATTGCTCTATATTTGTTACAGGCAGACAGGCAAAATGGTCAGGATCTTGTCCAGTCTGTGCTGGATTTGTATCAAAATATCGGTTACTGTTCAATATGCTTTAATCTTACCGAAAAAGATGTTTGTGAGATATGCAGTAATCCCAAGAGAGATCATTCAACTATCTGTGTAGTTGATGAACATAAAGACCTTTTGGCAATAGAAAGAACCGGTCAGTATAATGGTGTGTATCATGTGTTAGGAGGAGTTTTATCACCGTTGGATGGCGTGGAAGAAAAGGATTTAAAGATTGAGGAGTTGATCAGCAGAATAAATTCCGAAGTAAATGAAGTAATTCTTGCAATTAATCCAACTATTGAGGGAGAGATGACCAGTTCACGTCTTTTCACACTCCTTGAAAAGAAAAATATTAATATCACCAGGATAGCCCAGGGGATACCTTTTGGTGCTTCTCTGGAATTTAATGATAATGTCACCATCACAAAAGCTATAGAGGACAGAGTCAGTTTTATTAAAAAATAAATATAATAAGTCATTAACAATGAACTTACCCAATCACTTGTCGATACTCAGGATTCTTTTAACTCCTGTGTTTGTTATTTTATTATTTAGTGATAAATTAATTATACAATATATTTCTCTGATGGTTTTTACAATAGCTGTTCTTACTGACTGGTATGACGGGTATATTGCCAGAAAATATAATAATATTTCAGAATGGGGAAAATTTCTCGATCCACTGGCAGACAAGGTGCTGGTTATAACCTGCTTAATCGTTTTTAACAGATTTGGATATATACCAAACTGGATGATTTTGGTAATTATTATACGGGATCTGATTATTACATCTTTAAGACTTTATTCAATAAAAAGTGTAATACCGGTTCAGACTAATTTTCTTGGCAAGGTAAAAACGTGTGCACAGCTCATCGTACTTTTTTATTTATATTTATACCGTCTTTTCATTATAAGAGGAGAAGTTGTCAGTCAGAACAGGACGCTTAATATATTATTCCATAGTAAAGTTATTACTGGTTTACTGTATACTGTTATTATCTTTACTGTAGTTTCAGGAATAATTTATTTAACGGAGAATAAATATCATTTAAAAAAACTGGCAGAAGACATCTATGGTTTATTCCTGCCTTCTGAATCCGGAAAGGATATATGAAAATTTTATCAAGGATATTAGCAACAGGTCTTTACAGTGGGTATTTCCCAGTAGCTCCGGGAACAGTAGGAAGTGTTTTAGCTTTATTAATATTACTTGTTTTTCCTGTCTTAACCGGATGGCATCTTTTATTATTGTCATGTGTTTTGTTTTTTATTGGTGTATGGGCAGCAACTGCTGTGGAAAAAACAGACGGAAAAGATGCTTCTATTATTAATATTGATGAAATAGTGGGAATGTGGATCTCGGTGATTTTTCTGCCGGAAGATTTAAAGTGGTGGTGGTTGTTGATCGCTTTTTTTGTATTCCGTTTTTTTGATATAATTAAGCCTCCCCCTGTGAATGCATCCCAGAAAATTCCCCGAGGATGGGGTGTAATGATAGATGATATTTTAGCTGGTTTATATACTAATCTTTTTTTGAGATTATTAATATATATTTTTTATTAAGGATTATATAATGAAAGTGGAGCTTATTTCTATTGGTGATGAGCTGCTTTCAGGTTTTATCGAAAATAGGAATGCAGCATATATTGGCAGAGTGTTAGATGCAGAAAATATATCAGTGGATTATATTACTACAGTTGGTGATGATACAAAAAATATAATTGATGCTTTGAATATTGCCGGTAACAGAGCTTCAGTTATTATTGCAACTGGAGGATTAGGGCCAACTTCAGATGATATGACCAGGAAGGCAGCAGCAAAATATTTTGATAAGAAATTGATTTTTAATGATGAAATAATAGATTCTATCCGAGAAAAATTCAAAATGATGGATAAAGTGCTTACCAGAGAAAATCAGAACCAGGCTGAATTGCCAGAAGGTGCTGAAGTGATCAGCAATACCATTGGTTCAGCTCCTGGTATAAAATATAAACATAAAAATTCTGTATTCTTTTTTCTCCCCGGTGTCCCTTCTGAAATGCAGCAAATGCTTCAGGATGAAGTGCTTCCTTATCTAACAAATCATCACCCTGTCGATGAAAGTAAACAAATAATCTTAAGAACTGCCGGAATATCTGAATCGGAAGTTTCTTCACAGATTGAAAAATTGATAGAAAAATTTCCGGAGATTACTATTGCCTATCTTCCTCAGGTAAGCGGAGTTCAGGTAAAATTAAAGGTTGTTGCGAACAATAAACAGAACGCAAAATCGATTTTACACAAAGCAGAAGACAGTATCAGAGAAAAACTGGGAAGGTATATCTATGGTACAGGAGATGAAACCATAGAAAAGATAGTTGCTCAATTATTATTTGACAGAAAGCTGACAGTTTCTGTGGCTGAATCGTGTACCGGTGGACTTATTTCTCATAAATTAACAAATATTCCGGGTAGTTCTTCCTATTATAAAAGAGGATTCATTACCTATACTAATACATCAAAAATTGCACTTCTGAATGTAGCGGAAGAAACTATAAAAGAATTTGGCGCTGTAAGCGAGCAGACGGCAGCAGAAATGGCAGACGGAGTAAGAAAGATAAGCAGTACTGATATTGGTCTTTCCGCTACCGGCATTGCTGGTCCGGGAGGCGGCACTGATAAGAAACCAGTGGGACTGGTATTTCTGGGATGTTCTTGTAAAGGTCACACAGTAACTGAGAGATATCGTTTCCATCGGGACAGGATATGGAATAAGCAGAGAACAGCTGTAACTGCACTTGATCTTCTTCGAAGAGTTCTGTTGGATAATACAATATTATAATCTTCAGGATAGTCTTGATTTTATGGATAAGATATTTTATAATAATAGTAATAATGAATGAGGTAACCATGATCCGAACCTTCATAGCCATATCTGTTCCGGAAACGGTTAAGAATAATATTGTAGAATTACAGAAAAAGTTGAAAAGAGGCGGAGGATATATAAAATGGGTTCGTACTGAGAGTATCCATTTGACCCTTAAGTTTCTAGGTGATGTTGAGGAGTCCAGAATTGATACGATTGCTGATTCAGTGCATAAAGCAGTAAGTTCTCAGCAGCCATTTATAATATCGGTATCAGGGACAGGTGCATTTCCGAATATTAAACGACCAAGAGTGTTATGGGCAGGAATTGATGAAGGGAAAGAGATATTGATATCCCTGGCAACAGAAATCGACAGAGCATGTACTGCATTGGGATTTAAACCGGAAAAACGTAAATTTTCAGCGCATTTAACCATAGGAAGAGTAAAATCTTTAAAAAATGTTCAAAATACTCTCAATACTATGAATTCCACAGATTTTGAGGGGGGCTCTTTCAGGGCAGAAGAAATACAAATAATAAAAAGTGAGTTAAGACCAGAAGGGGCGAAATATACCCCTTTACATACAATTAAATTGGAAGGATGAGGAATGACAAGAGAAAATCAAAATGAACGGAAAAAAGCTTTAGAACTGGCCATCAGTCAGATTGACCGACAATTTGGTAAAGGGTCTGTCATGCGGTTGGGGAAAAAAGAAGGGGTTATGGATATTCCCTCAATTTCTACAGGATCTCTTTCACTGGATTTTGCCTTGGGTATAGGAGGAGTGCCCAGAGGCCGGGTAATTGAAATTTTCGGACCGGAAGCTTCAGGTAAAACCACCCTCGCTCTTCATATTATAGCTGAAGCTCAAAAAAAAGAGGGTATTGCTGCTTTTATTGATGCCGAGCATGCTCTGGATGCAAAATATGCTAAAGCACTGGGAGTTAATACTGATGATTTGTTAATTTCACAGCCTGATACCGGGGAACAGGCTCTGGAGATTGCAGAAACCCTGGTCAGGAGCGGGGCGATAGATATTATCGTCGTCGATTCAGTAGCTGCTTTGGTGCCCAGAGCTGAAATTGAAGGTGAGATGGGAGATGCTCAGATGGGTGTACAGGCTCGTTTAATGTCCCAGGCTTTGAGAAAACTCACCGGAACTATCAGCAAATCCAAGACCTGTGTTATTTTTATCAATCAAATCCGGCAGAAGATAGGTGTTATGTTTGGCAATCCGGAAACAACACCAGGCGGAAGAGCTTTAAAATTTTACAGCACAGTCAGAATTGATATCAGAAGGATTGGTGCCATAAAAGACGGAAAAGATATAATCGGAAACCGGACAAAAGTCAAGGTAGTTAAAAACAAAATAGCGCCCCCTTTTAAAATTGCAGAATTTGATATTATGTACGGAAAGGGAATATCTTATACCGGTGATCTGATTGATCTGGGAGTTAAAAATGAAATCATAGAAAAGAGTGGGACCTGGTACTCTTTTGAAGATGAAAGACTGGGACAGGGTCGTGAGAGTGTCAAGCAGTTGCTGGAGGATCCTGAGAACAAAGATATGCTTGATAAAATAGTAAAAAAGGTGATAGAGAGTCTGGGGTTTGATACACCTTCCGGAACTGAGAAGTCCGAAAAAGCTGAGGAAAAAGAAAGTTCAGAAAAGGGTTCGGAAGAGAAGAAGTCAGAGACCAGTGGTCAGTAGACAGAGCTTGAGAACTTTAGAGCTTTAGGAAAGTATCTTTCAGAAGCCAGAGACCAGTAGTCAGAGGTCAGACTTCAAATAGCTTTGATGGGAGAGTAACTCAGAAACAGGATAACAGAGCTTTGTAAATAAAGACCGCGGACCGCAGACGGCAGACCGTAAAAGATGGGTCAGCAATCCGTAGTCGGAGGTCTATTGTTAGTTATTTAGAAAATGTAAAAATGAAAGAAATTATTCATCAGATCACAGATATTAAACCTCAGAAGAGTACAAGCAGGGTAAATGTTTTTCTAGACGGGAGTTTTGCTTTTGGACTTGATAAGGAGGTAGCTTTTGAGTATCAGCTCTCTGAAGGTGAAAAACTTACAAAAGCACAGATTGAGAAGATCCTTTATGATGAAAATAAAAAAAGAGCCAAAACAAAAGTACTGAATTACCTTAACTATCGGGCAAGGAGTATAAAAGAAATCAGAGAGAAGCTGAGAGAAAAAGAAATTCCTGCAGACATTATTGATGAAGTGATCGAGGATTTTACCAGAGTGGGGTTATTGGATGATGAGAATTTTGCTGCATCTTTTGTACGTTCCAGAATGGTAAAGAAGCAAGTAAGTAAACGGTATCTTCTTATGGAATTAAAAGACAAGGGCATTCCTGAGGAGAAAGCACAGTTGATCATTGATGATAACTACGGAGAACAAAGTGAGTACCAAGTCGCTCATCAGTTGCTCCGGAAAAAGCTCGGGAAAAAAAATTTGTCCGATAGTAAAATAAAAAAAAGAGTAACTGATTTCCTGCACAGGCGGGGATTTGACTGGGAACTGATTTGGGAGGTGGTGAAGCAGGAGGAATAAACAGAAGAAGCAAGAATCAAGAATCAAGAAGCAAGACTAAAGATAAAAGACAAAAGATAAAAGACAAAAGATAAAAGACAAACACAGAACCTTAGAATGAGAGAGCTTTAGAACGAAAGAACTGTAGAACGTTGGTAGGTTATCGTGCAGAAGCCAGTAGACAGTGGCCAGAAATCAGAATAGATCGTAATCCGCGGATGGCAGATAAAATATTTCAGGCGGTCAGCGGTCTGTGGTCTTTGTTCAGAATTTAAGAACGTAAGAATTTGAGAATGTAAGTATGCAGAAGCCAGAGCCCAGTAATCAGAAGCCAGTAGGTATTATTTGTAGGTAGAGTGATTTTCAAAAATAATATCACAAAAATGACTCCCCTGATAAGAGCTTGTCCTGAGCTTGTCGAAGGAGGAGACTAAGAGGGGTTTATAATACATATTATTTTTGAAAATCAAGTCAATATACTGAGCCCCGTTAGGAGCTTAATAGAGCTTTTAAAAGATGAACAAAAATAAATTGGACAGTATTAAATAATAACATATAGAGGAACAGAAAATACATATGAAAGCAGATGAGATACGAAATTCGTTTATAGAATTTTTTCAAGAAAAAGGACATACAAAAGTACGCAGTGCACCTGTAGTACCGCAAAATGATCCTACTTTACTTTTTACAAATGCAGGTATGAATCAGTTTAAAGATGTTTTCCTGGGAACCGGTACCAGGCCCTATTCCAGGGCTGTAGATTCTCAGAAATGCATCAGAGTAAGCGGCAAGCATAATGATCTGGATGAAGTGGGCAGGGATTCAAGTCATCATACATTTTTTGAAATGATGGGAAACTGGTCATTTGGTGATTATTATAAAAAAGAAGCGATTGCCTGGGCCTGGGAACTGATTACAGAAGTCTGGAAACTTCCCAAAGACAAACTGTGGGCTACGATATTCCGGGAAGATGATGAGGCAGAAGAACTATGGAAAAAAGTAACGGATATCAAGCCTTCACAGGTTCTTCGGTTTGATGAGAAAGAAAATTTCTGGGAAATGGGTGAAGTCGGTCCCTGCGGTCCCTGTTCTGAAATCCATATTGATCTGGGTGAAAAAAGCTGTGATAGAAAGGGTGTTCCGGGACATACCTGCAAGGTTAACGGAAACTGCTCACGATTCATTGAGCTCTGGAATCTGGTATTCATTCAGTATAACCGGGATGAGAAGGGTGAACTGACTACTCTTCCTTCCAAACATGTTGATACGGGTTTGGGACTTGAGAGAGCTGTTGCTGTGCTTCAGAATAAGAATTCAAATTATATGACTGATCTTTTCACTCCCATTTTTCAGCATATTTCAGAAATTACCGGCCGCAGCTGGGAGGATAAAAATAATATAACCAGTTTCAGGGTGATAGCTGATCATATCCGTAGTCTGACCTTTGCCATCACTGATGGAGTTATTCCTTCCAATGAAGGAAGAGGGTATGTAATACGCAGAATCTTAAGACGTGCAGCACGTTTTGGCAGAAATCTGGGGATGGATAATCCCTTTATCTATAAACTTGTTTCTACTGTTGTTGACCTGTTAGGCGATACGTATCCTGAAATTAAAGAAAGAGCTCAGCACACCACTATTATAATTAAATCTGAGGAAGAACGGTTTAACGAGGTTCTGGATCGGGGTATAGAAATGTTTGAAGATATGTCTTCAAAGTATCTGAAAAAGAATATAAAAACAGTTTCTGGAAAAGATGTGTTTAAACTCTATGATACTTTTGGATTTCCGGTGGACTTGACTGAATTAATGGCAGAAGAAAAGGGATTGAAAATTGATCAAAAGGGATTTCAAACTTTGCTTGAAGAACAAAGAGAACAGGCAAGAAAAGCAGATGCATTTACTACAGAAGAAAAAGGAGAGTGGAAAGAGATCACCAGGGGAGAGCATTCTGTATTTAGAGGCTATGATACTCTTGAGCAGGAAACAGAAGTAAGAAAGATCAGATCAGAAGGAGACGGAATAGCTGTACTGCTGGCTGAAACTCCTTTTTACGGTGAATCGGGGGGGCAGGTTGGTGATAAAGGGCAGATAATTGGAAGAGATTTCATTATTCAGGTATCTGATACTCAGAAAGAAGGGGATATGATCCTTCATCTGGGTAAATGGAAGAAGGGCAGTAAGATAAGTGATCCAAAAGTAACTGCAAAAGTGAAGGAAGATGAGAGAAAATCAACTGCAAGAAATCATACAGCAACTCATATTCTGCATAAGGTTCTAAAAGAAGAGCTGGGAGACCATGTAAATCAGTCCGGTTCACTGGTAAACCCCAAAAGACTGCGGTTTGATTTTACTCATTATAATCCTATTACTCCAGTTGAATTGGATGAGATAGAGAGAAAAGTCAATGAAGCTGTCAGGAAAGATATGGAGGTTGATAATTTTATTACTACCTTAGAAGATGCTAAAGAACAGGGTGCGGTTGCACTTTTCGGAGAAAAGTATGAGGATAAGGTCAGGGTATTAAAGATAGATGATTTTTCCATGGAATTATGCGGAGGGACACATATTTTTAGAACAGGTGAGATCGGGTATTTCCGGATCACTCACGAGGAGGGAGTTGCAGCAGGAGTGCGCCGTATAGAAGCCGTGACCGGAAAGGAAGCAGACCGGCTGCTGCGCAGAGAAAAAGAACAGCTGGCTGAAATATCAGGAATGCTTAATGTACCGGTTAGAGAAATAAGTTTCCGGATTGAATCTTTGATCCAGGATAAAAAGAATCTGGAAAAGAAAGCAAAAAAGCTGCAGACGCGTTCCTCTTTTTCCGATGTGGCTGATAAACTCAAAGATCCTGATACAGTGCAGGGATTTAAAGTGGTTTCCTCCCGGGTCGAGGTGGACAGTATTGATGAGCTCAGAAATTTAGGTGACAGACTGCGGGATAAACTTGTTTCCGGGGTCGGAGTTCTGGGAACTGTTATGGATAATAAAGTGCATTTTGTCTGTGTGGTCACAGATGATCTTATAAAAGATAAAGGGATCAAAGCCGGGAATATTGTACGGGAAGTGGCAGCTGTGGCGGGAGGTAAAGGAGGTGGGAAGCCTCATCAGGCTCTGGCTGGCGGGAAAAATACAGACAAGCTGCAGGAAGCGCTGGATAAGGTGGTTGAGGTGGTTAAGAGTTTGGGTTCCTGAAATTTTTATGGGTATTTATGTTGTTGTGTATAGGTAAATTGTAAAATTAGCCACGGATTTACCCCGTTGGATAAACTTGTTTCGAAACATAAATCTTGAACTGTTCAAAATATCCTACGGGGTGAACACGGATAAACACAGATAAATAATTTAATAGAAAGTATGTTATTTTCGATTTTTTAATAAATTGAGAGGTGATGATTTATTGGATGAGAGAAAAGAGTTGCTTGAATTCCTTAAGGATTTAAGAAAGTCTCAAGGACCCTGGATTCATAGGAAGGAAATTGCATCATGGTCTTCTGTAGTTATTTATTTTGGTATTATTTATGCACTATTTAGATTAGATTTTAAAAGCCCCATATTTCTAATATTAGCATTTGGTTCAGTAATAATATTTTGTCGTTTAATTTTATGTTTTATAAAAAATCAGTTTTGTTCAATAGCCAATGCCTCAGCATTACATCATGCTTTAACGTATCATATTTTTAAGATTATAAATACAGGGGATATATTTCAATATTCTTATAAAAATATTTGTATTGATCAAAATAAAATAGTTCCTTATACAATTAATAGTACTAAGGTAAAATATGAAGTAGATTTTAAGAATTTTGTAAATAGTGGTTTTATTAAAAAAATTTGTTTTATATTTAAAAAACGAAAAAAATCCAATGATGAAATAAAATTATATAGTACAATATTACAATTAATAGTATCATATTTTTTAGTTTTTTTAATCACAACAGCTTTTTTATTATATATTATTGCAAATCTTTTTATAAATAATATATTCTTATTCATGTTTAGTGATATTTTTATTGTTCTTTTATAAATTATTGGTGAGTATTAATATTGTAAAGTAATTTTTAACATTTGATAAGTATATCAAAAAATATTATATTAAAAATAGAAAAAATATCAAATTAGGTAAAATATGTTTAGATTAACTGATTTTATATCAAAAAAACAATTAGAAGAATTCTGTCAACGGAATTATATAAAGAAGCTTTCCATTTTTGGTTCTGCCTTAGAAAATCAATTAAAATCCGATAGTGATATTGATATACTGGTAGAATTTGATGATAAGCATATACCTGGCCTTATGGATATAGCAGGAATGGAAATCGAATTATCTGAGATGTTGGGAAGAAAAATTGATTTACATACACCTGAAGAATTAAGTAAATATTTCAGAAAAGAAGTGGTTGCAAAAGCGAAAGTTGAATATGCAATCTAAAGATAATATCCGTTTACAGCATATTCTTGAAGAAGCACATGAAGCCTGTAAATTTATTAAAGGTTATTCATACGAGGATTTTATTAAAGAAGGGAAAACTGTACGTGCTATTATTCGTTCTGTTGAGGTAATAGGAGAAGCTGCTTCGAAAATTTCAAAAGGATTTAAAGATGACCATCCTGAAGTTCCATGGAATAAAATAATAGGTATGAGAAATCATTTAATACATGTATATTTTGATATTGACTATAAAACTGTATGGCAAACCATACAGAAAGACATACCCGATTTAATATTGGTAATAAAAGGTTTACTAAATGAGCATAGCTAAAGTAGTAAAAAAATATAAAATTGATGAACAGCCTGATGATACTTCCTACTGGCAATCCAGGTCCTATGCAGAAAGACTTGCTGCTTTAGAGGAAATCAGAAGAGAATATAATCAATGGAAATATGGTGCTGAGCAAAGATTTCAAAGAGTTTATAGAGTTATTAAACGAAAATAATGTAAAGTATCTTATAGTTGGGGGTTATGCAGTTGCTTTTCATGGATATCCCCGTTATACTAAAGATATAGATATTTGGGTACAACCATCATCAAGAAATGCTCAGAGTTTATTAAAAGCTCTTGATCAATTTGGTTTTGGTTCTTTAGATTTAAATAAGGAGGATTTTATTTTACCGGATCGAGTAGTACAGCTTGGATATCCTCCCAATCGTATCGATTTATTAACCTCATTAAAAAGTTTAAATTTTGATGAGTGTTATAAATCCAGAGTTAAGATAGAAGCACAGGATATACAAATTAGTTTTATTGATATCGAGAATTTAAAGAAAAATAAACGAGCTACTGGTCGTTCTCAGGATCTGGCAGATTTGGAGAAATTTAAATAGTATATAAAATGGTATTAATTCATAAAAAGATTGTAGAAATTGTCTTGAAATTTTATCCCAAGGTGCAGGCAATTTATCTTTTCGGTTCTTACGGAACAGAAAATGAATGGGCAGACAGTGATGTGGATATAGCTCTCTTATTACCTCATGAGGTAACGATTAAACCTTTAGATCCTATCTTACTTAAATGTAAGGATAAACTTGAAATTTTACTAAGAAGAGATGTAGATATTGTAAATGTAAGAAAGGTTTCAACTGTTTTCCAGAAAGAAATTATTATGACTGGCCGATTACTGTATTGCACTGATAAATACAAAGTTGATGAATTTGAGATGTATGTACTTTCTTTCTATCAAAAATTAAATGAGGAAAGGGCAGAGATAATTGATTCCATTATCAAAGATAAAAGGATTATTGCATCATGAATGATATAATTTTAAATAAAAAGGAAAGTATTGAACGGTGTATTAAACAGATTCGAAATTACTATGAAATACCTTCTGATAAATCTCTGGAAGAAGATTATCTCAGGCAAGATGCTATAGCTATCAATATTCAACGTGCTTGCGAACAAACTATTGACCTGGCAAACTGGGTAATTAAAAATTGGAAATTGGGATTGCCAAAAGAGAGTAAGGAAGTCTTTTTACTGTTAGCTAAAGAAAATATTATTTCCAAAAAATTGGCAGATAAATTACAGGGAATGGTTGGCTTTCGTAATATATTAGTACATCAATATCAGGATGTTGATATCGATATTATGATTTTAGTTATCGAAAAACATCTTGATGATCTTATTGAGTTTACAAATGCTGTTATGGAATTTGCAAAAAAATAGAAGTTTTTATTTATTAGCTATTCATTGATTAAATCAAGTTATTTTTAAATGGTTATTTAATGAAAGTATTCAATCATTTACAAAACGTTTTAGAGAAAAAAGGAGCCGGATACCTGGTATTGCTTGATCCCGATCATGAAAACTTGACTGAGCTTTCCTCCAGAGCAAAATTTTTTGAAGACTGCGGAGTGGACGGAATTCTGGTGGGCGGCAGCCTTCTTGTAAACAATCATTTTGGTGAATGTGTCAAGGTGCTGAAACAATCACTGTCCATACCGGTTATCATTTTCCCCGGGAACGGGAATCAGCTTTCAGGCTATGCAGATGCAGTACTGTTCCTTTCTCTGATCAGCGGCCGTAATCCTCACTATCTGATTGAAGAGCAGGTAAGAAGTGCTCCGGTAATAAAATCATTGAATCTGGAACCTATTTCTACCGGATATATGCTTATCGAGTCCGGCAGAACCACTTCCGTTGAATACATGAGCAATACCAGGCCGATTCCCCATAATAAACCTGAGATAGCTGTGGCCCATGCCCTGGCAGCAGAATTTATGGGTATGAAATTAATATACCTGGAAGCCGGCAGCGGAGCTTCCCGGCCGGTATCGGATGAGATGATACAAGCAGTTGCTGGTTCAACTTCTGTTCCTCTTATAGTTGGAGGCGGAATAAACAATCCTCAGGTTGCAGAACAGAAAGTTAAAGCTGGTGCTTCCTTTATTGTAACCGGCGATGTACTTGAAAAGAGTAAAGATGATTCTCTGGTGAGCACTTTTTGCAAGATGATCCACAGTAAAGAGTAACAGATGTTTGATATTCATACCCATATTCTTCCCTTTGCAGATGATGGTTCCGGATCTTGGAAAGAAACTCTGGCCATGATCAGATTTGGGATAAAAGACGGAATAAGGGGTGCTGTGTGTACTTCCCATGTTTTTAAAGTCCTGAATAAAGAACTGGAACAGAAATTAACTGAGAGGTTTAATGAACTAAAGAAAAAACTGCAGCAGAAAAATATGAATTTTGATCTCTGGCTTGGTTCTGAAATTAATGTCAATGCAAAATTTGATATTGAATCCAGTATTGCTACTATTAACGGAGATAAAAAATATATTCTGTTGGAGTTGCCAATGAGCGACTATCCTCATCATGTGGATGATCTTTTATTTCAACTTTCTTTGAAAGGATTAACACCAATACTGGCTCATCCGGAGAGGAATACAGTTATCATGCAGAAACCCCTAATTGTAGAAAATCTTATTGAAAGGGGAGTATTAATCCAAATTAACAGCGGCAGTCTGACCGGCTTATTCGGCCGGAGAGTTCGGAAAATTACTATGGATTTTATTAAAAAAGGTCAAGTGCAGATTGTAGCTTCAGATTGTCATAATGTTCATAGCAGGTCGATGTCCCTCGGTGCAGCATATGACATTGTAGATAATATTTGCGGTAAGGAACGAGCGGAATTATTATTTACTATTAATCCCGGAAGAGTTATAAACGGAGAAGCGGTAAATGCAGAAGATACTCAAGGGGAGGTAAAAAACAAAGGATGGAAAAATTATTTACATAAAATAGTGAAGGGGCGCTAAAAGGTGGATAAAAAGATAGATAGCATAAAACATCATTTTCAGGCAAGTGCAGACATTAAATACAAGCTTTCAGAATCAGCTCCTGTTATTGCAAATGCAATCGATTGTATTATAGAGTCGTTAAGATCCGGGGGCAAGGTATTACTTTGCGGGAACGGAGGCAGTGCAGCTGACAGCCAGCATATAGCAGCTGAGCTGGTGGGACGTTTTAAAAGAAAAAGAGATGCTCTCCCTGCCGTTGCTTTATCTACTGATACTTCCATTTTAACAGCAGTGGGTAATGATTATGGATTTACACATATATTTACACGTCAGGTTGAAGCTTTGGGGAGAAAGGGAGATGTGTTGATAGGATTAAGTACAAGCGGTCAATCGGAAAATGTGAAAAAGGCATTGGAGAAAGCACAGGAGGTGGGATTACATACAATTTCTCTTATTGGTAATGATATACATTGTCCTTTATCACAATTTTCTGATATTGTTATAAGTGTCCCCAGTTCAGATACTCCATATATACAAGAAGCACATATAACTATTGGCCATATAATCTGCAATCAGGTTGAGGAATATTTTTTCAGGAGATAAATTATAAAAAATAATGTTTAGTTTTCTTAATATTGGTATACTCGTTGGTCTTATTAGCGTCAGTATTCCGTTTCTTATACATTTGTTTGCCAAGAAAAAGCAGAAAAAAATACATTTCAGTACCCTACGTTTTTTAAAAATACTCCAGCCTCAAAAACTTCGCAGGATACAATTAAAACAGATTTTATTGATGCTCATCAGAAGTCTGATAATTCTTTTTCTCATACTTGGATTCTCCCGCCCTGTTTGTAAAAAGTCTGCTTCAATAAACAGAAGTAATGCTAGTTCTGTAATGTCGTTAATTATTGATCGCTCCTTAAGTTTAAAACGAAATGGCATGCGGGAAGAACTTAAGAGAAATCTTCACTCAGCTGTTGATATGATGAAACCAAACGACAGAGCATCTTTTGTTCTTACCCGGGGCAGCAAACAGGCGCCGAATCTTGTGTTATACAATCAGCAAAGCCTAAAAAAAATGGTAGATGATATTGATATTTCATTTTTTAAAGGAGATGTGATAGATAAAGTGTTTGAGTCCATGGAGTTTCTGGATAAACAAAGGGAGCTGAATAAGGAAATTTTTATTTTTACAGATATGCAATCTTCTGAATGGGAAGCTGAAAAGGACAGCTCTTTATTCAATTCCTGGGAAGGGAATATATTTATCATTCCAATCCAGGGGGAGGATAAGAATATTGCTGTGACCCAAAACCGTATTAAGAGCGGGATATTTCATTCGGAAGCTGTGATTGATTTTTTTGCTGATATTGAAAATTATTCAAATAATATAGATGATGTGTTAGTCAGGATAAGTCTGGATGATAAAACTATTGATCAAACAACTATCAATTTAACAGATAATGAGAAAAAAAGAGTTACTTTTAACAGCATTCAGGTAAATAAAGGGTGGCATCATGGAACCATCTCTGTACAGGATGGGAGTTTTCCTTATGATGATGTTTCTTATTTTACCTATCACTTACCATCAAAAAATAAAGTATTTCTTATAGGTAATGAATTAGATGATGTTTTGCCTGTCCAGTTATGTCTTGAAGCTCAGGATAAGGATAATAATAGATATGAGATTGAGAATTTTGTAATGGGATCTGCCTGGAGTGAAAAACTCGATTCATCAGATGTGGTTGTTTTTTCGAATTATCCTTATTTTACAGCTTCAGAGGTTGAAGAAATAGAGCAGTTTCTGCAGAAGGGAGGCGGAATTTTCTTTTTTATGGGGAACAGAATAGATATTAAAAGATTGAATCAGCAATTTTTTCAACCAGTTGCAGAGATTACACTGGGTAATGTAACCAAGAGCAAAGAGCCGTCAAAGTCCAGTCTGCGTATCAGAAATGTAGATTATGGCCACCCTTTATTTCAGCATATATTTGAGAAGGGAAAAGAAAATTTTAAATCTCCGCATATATTTAAAAGTATAGAGATTATTAGTGAAAATTTTATGTCAATAATTGAGCTGAGTAATGGTTTCCCCTTTATGGCGGAAAAAGACGTTTTAAAGGGTAAGATTATCTGTATTTCTACTGCATTGCAACAGAGCTGGTCTAATTTTGTGGCCAGTACCATTTTTGCTCCTTTAATGATCCGAAGCATAGATTACCTTGCCAGTGATGAAAAGGTTAAATCTGATTATAATACAGTTGGTGATAATATAAAGTTATTCATTAATCCTGAGTCCTTACAGGGAGAATTTTATGTACAAGATCCGAATGGGAGACGAACAGTTGTTCGTCCCGAGATTGAAAATAAAAAAATTTTTTTAGAATCAGGATCGACTTCAAAGTTAGGGATATACAGTTTTTTTCATAATACAAATCGATTAGGAATTAAGGCAGTTAATGTTGATAATAGAGAGTCGGATTTTTCAGTGATCGATCAGAATGAGATAAGAGAGTTTTTTCCTGATGCAGATGTTCATTTTATCACAAATATTAATGCTTTAGATCAAGTAGTTTCAAAATCAAGATTTGGAAAAGAATTATGGAGAGAAATGATCTTACTGGCTTTGGTATTATTGGTTATTGAAATGTTTCTGGCAAGAAGTAAAAAAAGCAGGAATCCTGATTAGTAGAAAAATTTTTTGTAATTGTGGAAAATTATAAAAGATATAAAATCTCGAGAACATATGAAAGATACATTGTATACAGTTACACCTCCTGATAAAAAAGAAAGAGCCATATTGGTAGGGGTTGTTTTACCCGGCATGACAAAATATCGGGAAAAAGAAAGTATCGTAGAACTGGCAGCTTTGGCAGATACAGCTGGAGCAGACGTTATTGATACCTTTATCCAGGATCGAAAGAAAATCAATACAGCAACCTTAATTGGTAAAGGGCTGGTACACAGATTATCCAGATTTGTGGTCGACGAGAATATTCAGCTAATTATTTTTGATGAGGATTTGTCACCAGTTCAGACGAGAAATTTAGAAAATCAGATTAACAGAAAGATAGTTGACCGAAGCGGTATTATTCTGGATATTTTTTCTCTCCGGGCCAGGACTCATGAAGCAATGGTTCAGGTTGAATTGGCTCAGCTGGAATATTATCTTCCCCGGCTTACCCGGTTATGGACACATCTTACCAGACAGGAAGCTGCAATCGGTACCCGGGGTCCTGGTGAAACGCAACTTGAAGTTGACCGGAGAATAATACGTAAGAGAATTACAACCTTGAAAAAAGAACTTCAGAAAGTTGAGATTCAAAGAAACAACAGAAGAAAAAGAAGAAAAAAAATTAATAAAGTAGCATTAGTAGGATATACAAATGTTGGTAAATCCAGTTTAATGAATGTTATTGCTGATGAACATCTGTTTGTTGAAAATCGACTATTTGCCACTCTTGATCCCACCATTCGAAGTGTTCAATTAAAAGATGATCAAAAAGTTCTATTTATCGATACAGTAGGATTTATACGTAAATTGCCCTATAATCTTGTTGCTGCTTTTCGCAGTACTTTACAGGAAGCCGGTGAAGCAGATGTTTTAATTCATGTAGTAGACATTAGTCATAGAGAGTATGATGAACAGATGGCAACAGTGAATCAACTTTTGAAAGATTTAAAAATTATTGATAAACCGACAATTATTGTTTTTAATAAAGTCGATAAACTTAAGGACAGAAAAATACTCTCAGAATTAAAAAATAATTTTAAACGGGTTGTCTTTGCTTCTGCAGTGAAGAACATTGGTATTAATAAATTAAAAGAAGAAGTAGTAGATATATTCAAAGAAGAACAAATTGAAAAAGAAATAGTAGTAGAAGCAAATCAGACCAAAATTATTTCAAAAGTGCATGACTTGGCGACAGTGATTAATAAAGATTATAAAGACGGAAAAGCAGTTATTAAAATAAGAGCAACAAAACCGGAACTTAATCGTATACTATCTATGCTGGAGAGTATTGATAATCAAGACACTGATTGAAAAGGATAAGCTATGATTAGGGTTCTCATTGTTGATGATGATAAAAGAATAAGGGAGAGTTTAAGCAGTTTATTGCAGGAAGAGGGGTATTCAACCATAAGCTGCAGTAATGGAGAACAATCTTTAAGGGTTGTAAATGATGAGAAAATTGATATTGTCCTTCTTGATGTTATCCTTCCTGGAATTGGTGGTTTAGAAATTCTGAAAAAACTGAAAAAAATTGATACTCAGATAAAAGTATTGATGATTTCCGGAAAGGCGGATTTTGAAACTGCTGTTGAGGCGACAAAACTTGGAGCATTCAATTTTTTTGAAAAACCTTTGAATCCGGATAAAATTCTTTTAGCCTTAAAAAATTTAACCAATCAAATCTCCATGGAGAGAAAACTCTCAGATTTTGAAGATCATACAGTTATAGAAGATGAGATCGTTGGTAAATCTCCTAAAATAAAAAATTTAATTGCGAAAATAATCAAAACTGCACCTTCTGATGGAAGAGTGCTTATTTACGGTGAGAACGGCACAGGTAAGGAATTGGTTGCAAAAGCTCTGCATCAGCGGAGCAACAGAAGAAATGGGCCTTTTGTCAGTTTGAATTGCGCAGCATTTCCAAAAGAACTCATTGAAAGTGAATTATTCGGTTATCAGAAGGGTGCGTTTACCGGAGCAGTTAAAAACAAGCCGGGAAAATTTGAAATTGCTGACGAAGGGACACTTTTTTTGGATGAAATCGGGGATATGAGTCTTGATATTCAGGCCAAATTATTGAGGGTATTGGAGGAAAATGAAGCAGTAAGGTTAGGCAGCAACAGAACATATACATTCGATGTGAGGGTGATTTCTGCTACTAATAAGAATTTAGAAGATTTGATCCGGAAAGGTGATTTCAGAGAAGATCTGTATTATCGTCTGAATGTCATACCTATTACAGTACCCCCTTTAAGAGAACGCAATGATGATATTTCTCTGTTAGCTGATTATTTTTTAAAACAGATTTGTGCCTCTACCGGCAGAAGAGTTTTAAAATGGGAAAAAGAGGCCCTCGAATTACTTAAATTATACCATTGGCCCGGAAATGTGCGGGAATTAAAGAACTTTATTGAACGCCTGGTCATTTTATCTGATGGCAATATAATTACAGAAGAACAGGTTAAGGATAATTTTCCTGTAAAGATAGATACTGCATCAAAGCAAAGATCTCCTGTTGATTTTAAAGAAAAATCCCTGAAGGATTTAATAAAAGGATATGAAAAGGAGGTGTTGTTAAAGGGTTTTAAGCAAACCCGGGGTAATGTGTCTAAGCTTTCCAGACTGTTAAAGGTTGACAGGGCCAATCTTCATCGTAAGTTGAAGAAGTATAGGATTAAATAGATTTCACCAAGATCATTCATTCCGGCACAGGATGTGTTGATTATAGTAAAACTACACCTCTAATAATCTTTTCACCATTTTTAAAAACCTCCGCTTTTCGCTCTGCGAGCTGGGGGGAAAATATATTTTTACTTGACATTTTACCATTAAATTATTATCCTATAGTAATTATATTTTATTAATTGATTAGTTGATATGTGTTTATCAGGAAAAAAGTTATATACTTTTAGATAAAAGCTGGTTTTTGGCTTTATGTTTGTATTCTATATGCAAGGTTGGGCTATTGTGCTTGTAGGGTGTGGTGGTTAAGATTATGTTGGATTTGTATAATAATTAAGGTAAAAATTGTGTATTAACAATTTTTAGATGAATATGTTTAATCCGATGAATGAGTGGTTATACGTATAGTAAATATTATAGAATTTAAAATTATAAGGGTAAAATGGAAGAATTCTTAATAGGAGCTGGTTTAGCTTTATTATTAGCATTACTAGCTTGGAGTGATTCAATAAGAAATTTGCACAGAGAAACACTTGAGATTGAGAAAGAGTTCAGTCAAAAAAGAAAACTAAATCTCAGTAAGATTAGAACTATAATTCGAACTGAAGGAGATTCAGTAAAAAGAATAAAAGCATTAAATGAACTTATTAAAAATGCAAATATAAAAGAGGTCACTGATGTCAATATTATTGAACAATTGATCAATCTGGATTCAGATAGATGTCAATTGGAGAAAAAATATGAGGTTAAATACTGTCTTGTTATTATCTTGACACACTTATTCTTAATTTCAGGTATAGTTAATTCCTTAATTAAAGACACTTCAACTCTTAAGATATTATGTATATTAATAAATGCTGAATTTATTTCAATCTTACTATGTCTTTCTTTTCAATATTATATATTGTTTTTCCTTGTACGATTAAATAATATTGAAAAAAAATATAAAACCGATTTAAACAATTTGATGGATAGAATATAATGGGTGGTAGAAGATCATATTTTCTTAAAGATGTTATAGGTACCGGGAAAAAGATCGGGCAGAAAAAAGCACAGCTTACAAAATCATTTAACGCTGGTGATGTAATTGGCATAACAACAAACTCTGCAAATTTAGCTGTTGAACATCGCGATATTGGCAAGATAATAATCTATACAAAAAAGTTATATTCATATGTGAAGGGGAAATATAAACCTGAGGAACTCAAGAGATTAAAAGATATAAATATAAAGGTTAGAGTTGATTGGTCCCATTTGAAAAGCAAGGAAAATTTAGAATCAAATACCATAATTAATACTGCAGTAATCGATAATGTAAGCAGAGTTTTAAAGGAGAGGGCATAAATTGCAATCTCCTAATCAAAATGGATTATTGACCGCAGATGATTATTTGTTAATCTATTGCAATGTTTTTAACCAAGAACTACACGGTATAATTTCGTCTGGAGATTATAAACCCTATTTAGCAGATATTAGTCGTACTAACAAGAGAAAAATTAAAGAGAACCATGAAAGATTAGCGGAAATTGCCGCAAATTATTTTATTCAAAATGATGGATCAGATTTAGAAGATGAAAGTGCTGTAGAAAAACTGTTCAGAGAATCAATTTCTTATGCAATTAGAGAGATATTAAATGGTTAATAGTAGTACAAACCTTATTCTTAATGGCGTATTAAAAGATTATAGATCACCTCATAAACAAATGCGTATATTTGCTCATGAGCTTTATCGTCGGTCTAGAGATATACTTTCAATTGGATATAGTATTTTTCAATTAGAAAAAATTATCAAAGAGAGAAAAATAACAAATGTCTCAATTGGTAGATTCCTAGATTCTAATTCAAATGAATTGGGAAAAGTGCTATCTGAACTAATTTCATATGTTCTTTTAGAAGATGTAAATATTAAATTTCAAGAATCAAAAAATAGATTTTATAAGAGAGAGTATAAGGAAAAAGAAAATAAAAATACAAATGCTTTAGTATTATTTTCAGGTGGGATAGATTCATTAGCAGGGATTTATTGGGCAAAAAATTTTTTTAAGAATATAACTGGATTATTTTGTGCGCATTCAGATCAAGCTTGGACAATTCATACTGTCAATATGATTAATAATAATATGCTTTCTGATTATGACATTGATTTAAAAACAATTCATGTGCCAAGAATAAAAAAGGGCAGTTATTCCCAATTAAGAGGTTTTTTATATATACTATCAGCGGGCGCATGGTTAGATATACTCAATATTGATAACTTAGTACTATCAGAATGTGGCCCAACAATGTATCAACCAAGATTCGGTCCATATGATAGCGTTACGATGACAACACATCCTGTTGTTGTTGAACTAGCAATTCGTGTTCTAGAAATCATATTAGGAAAAAAAATTAATATTTATTTACCTTTCGAGAATATGACAAAGGCTGAGGTTATGTCGTCAATCCCTGATGACATAAACATTACACAAACACACTCATGTATTACACAACGTTTTGGTAATCATGACGGTACATGTTATGGTTGTGTCATTAGGAGATTAGGATCGATAGTTACTAATAAAAAAGACGCTAAGTATAATTGTAATCCTTTGATTAATGAAGGTACAAATAAAGATAATTTGTTATCACTTTTGATGTTCTCTCAAGACTTATTGCTAAGCTATAACAAAATGCCCTTATATCAAATTGAGAAAATTGAAGCATATAATAAATATGATTTGTTTAAGAGATTCGCTTTAGATAATTTATCCGCAGTTCATTTATTAAAAAATAAAGATACAGTGCTTGTTAAAGAAGTTCAAAAAATTTATAAAGATTATATAGATAGAAAAGGTATATCTGAATTAGAACAAAGAATAAATGATGTGAAATCTAATAATTATCAAATTAATGAAAGTGCTAATTGAAATTTCGAATTATAATAACTCTTAAAAATGGAGTAATTAATTTTCAATTAATCTTTATATTGATACATATATAAGTTTTACTTATATCACATGGCTATTAAGGATAGGGCTTTATGGATATTTTTCATTTTAACATCTAACGCAGCTTCAAGGCAGTCTTAGTCAGCCACACCTTAAAGTCAAATTTTATGCTGTAAATTAGATAATCAGATCATATTATCTATAATTATCATTAAAAAAATGGAGGTATCTGAAGAATGTTTGGTAATAAAAACCAAAAATCTCTTGATGAAATACGAACAATATTTCCCCGCTCCGCAGGGGCTCCGGCCCCTGCGGTAAAAAAAGAACAAAAAGCAATGAGTACACGAAAACACAAAAAATTACAACATAAAGGTTGCACTTACTATTTCACCACCACTGTCTGTGAATGGAAACATATTTTTATTAAACACTCAGTAATATCCCTGATAATTGACAGCTTTTTGTTTTTTCAAAACAACCGAAACGTACTAACCAATGGATATTGTATTATGCCTAATCATATACATTGGATATTTACTCTCCCGGAGGAGAATGATGATGTGATAAAAATAATTACTCCTTTTAAAAGTTATACTGCTACTCAAATATTAAGAATACTGAAGTCATCTGAGGTATATGATACAGAACCTGTTGATACTATTTTTAACCATAACCATAATATAAAAGACACAACATCATCCTCACTTCTTAAAACATTTTACCATCCCAATCCTGCAAAAAGGTCAACTCATATATTTTGGCAGAAAGATTCGGATCTTAAAGCTGTGTATACAGAATTTTTTCTGCGGGAAAAACTGGAATATATACATGCTAATCCATTACAGAGACAGTGGGCTATGGTTGATACTCAGGAAATATATCCGTTTAGCAGCTGCAGGTATTATATCGTTGGTAATGATTGGCATGGGATTAATATTTTATCTTTATAGACCGCAGGGGCCGGAGCCCCTGCGGAGCATAAAAATACTATAAAAACATATTGTAATTACTTCAAAGATTTTGTATTATATTTTGAAGAAGGCTGCGTTGCAAGCAGGTGTTCGTAAAACGGCGACTCCACATATGCTGCGGCATAGTTTTGCAACTCATTGAGGAAGTAAAATGATAAAAGAAAAATATAAACAATTGTGTTTAGCCTGCCGTATTGGTGGAATATATACAATAGGGTTTACACAAACGTTATGCCCAATATTAACAGGACACTACAAAGGAACAATTCAAAATGATTAAAATAATTTTTAAACAAAACTAAATAAATGAATACTGTAATATATTATTTCTCAGGGACAGGTAATTCATATGTTGTTGCAAGGGATATTGCAAAAGAACTAAATGGAGTTAAGATACCTATTGCTAATGTAATTGAAGAGGATATCGTTATTCCTGAGTTCGATATAATTGGAATTGTTTTTCCCGTTTATAATGCAGTTGTTCAAGGGATGCCTGTGATGGTTAAAAAGTTTGCAGAGAAACTAGAGAAAATTAATTCAAAATATATTTTTGTTATATGTACCTGTTTAGGTTGGTCCCATACGACTATAACTAATTTTGATAAAATATTAAAAGAAAAAGGTGGTAAATTATCTGCCGGTTTTACCGTAATCATGCCAGATAATTCTAGTCCAGTTTCTACGAGAAAACAAGAAAAGATTTTTAATAATTGGGCAAAGAAAAGAAAAGTTATATCTCAATATGTTAAGAGCAAAAAAAGAGGGAGATATGAAAATCCAACTTTTTTGAACTTAATTATGACCCCATTCTTATCAAATGGTAAGAAAAAAACATTATTGCTTTATCGTAATTTAGCCAACGACAATTATTTGTCTTATGAAGAAGCGGTAAAATATTCCGACAGAAGTTTTAAAGTAAATAGTAATTGTAATGGATGTGGAATTTGTGCAAATATATGCCCTGCAAATGATATCCAGATAATTGAGGGCAGACCAGTTTGGCAAAACCTTTGCGAATCTTGCTTGGCTTGTATCAATTGGTGCCCACAAGAGGCAATAACAGGAGGAATTGTTTCAGTTGATAAATCCCACACAGGATATCATCATCCTGACATTAAAATATCGAATATGATATTGAGAAATTGAAATAGATAAATACTGGGCATAACAGCAAAATATAATTAATTGCGGTTTCAGTGCTGATAATCAACATTATCACCTGCACAAACCTCGGTGCATCTCGACAGGAAAGTGCCCCGCATTCCGCAACTAATCATATTTGCGGAACGTTACACCCGTCCCGCAGAGTTTTTTAGTTTAAAGTCAAGATTTTTTTCATGAGTTATGGTTATATTCATGAAAAAAATTTGTCTTGTTCTTTGAAATTTATTATACTATTCACGAGATCAATGATGGGAAGAGTAAGTGAGCTGATCTCGTGCTTGACGGCAACACCGTCTTGAGACATCTTCTTGCTCTTTCCTTTTTTTGTCTTGACGTCGTGACACTGGTGCATAGGTATCATGTTTTTGATATCTCCTCACACTGTTTGTTTTTGTGTTGTCCTTGGTTTTATTTTGCATAACTTTTTCCGTCCCGCAGAGGCTCAGCCTCTGCGAAAGAGAAACCTTCTGTATTACTTGAATATTTCGCACAGTCAGCACATAGTGATTCTGATCAGGATCATCGTTTCTGGCAAAGGAATTCTGATATTAAGTTAATAGAAACATACCCTTTTTTACGACAAAAACTTAACTATATACATAAAAATCCATAAATTGGCCGGGTAGTTCCCGGGTTTATGGATAACAATATCCGGGAACTGTTAAGCAAAGGATATCGCATGGTTTATGGCCCCGGTGGAGGAAGAATTAATATCCTGACTGTATTTGAAGGTAACCGTCAAATTCAGACAAGCGGGAAGAAAAAGCTTCCAGGCTTTTTTGAGAGAAATGATAATGCTTGCAATAATTGAGAAATTTTAGTATGATGGTTTGAAGCATTGGGAGACCTCCTAAAAAAAACATGGCTGTTTTTATAAAGGTAAAACAGGCTTCCCTTTGCTACACTATTAATTTTTCATCCCCAAAAGGTTGTTGCGGCTAACTGCGGGGTTTCAGTAAAATCTGTGGTTAAACAAATGGGAGATCAATGGCAAAATTAGGCACTGAAAAAAGACCGGTCCGGTTTCATGTGCAAACCGAGGAAAGAATGGAAAAAATTGTAGCCGTCTGTGAAGAACATGGATGGACATTTATCAGCGGATACGAGCCGGATGATCCGGAAGATATTCGTGAAGTCGAGTATTTATTGAATCCCGGGGCATTCCAATCACAACCGAGAATGCGGCGTCCCAATCATGCAACCGTTGTTCATAAAGCACCTAAAACTGGCAGAAATGATCCCTGCCCGTGCGGCAGCGGTTTAAAATACAAGAAATGCTGCATGTCAAGAAAATGATCGAGTCTATTCAGGAAAACCCCGATCTCTTTATTCCCGAAGAAGTACATGTCGACGATTTCTTTAAAGAGTTTTCCTCGATCAATGATGCTCATGTAGATTTAGTGGATGTTTTAAAACCTTTTCCCGTACAAACAGGTTTATGCAATATACCGACGGGTGACCCGAAAAGAAACGTAACAATAAAACTAAACTCGTGTGGCATTGGCCCTTCGTTAAACTCTGGACATGCTTTAGCCAATGTTTGTAGGACAACAACTTTAGATAATAAAAGAAAACCGCAGGGGCCGGAGCCCCTGCGGAGCATAAAATATGGCAACCAGAGATCATAGAACTTAGTCCCGCAGAGGCTGAATCTTTGGGGGACTGATAATTTTTTGTTTTTAGTGACCCCAATCCAGCATCGTAATCCAAAAGAAAGGAGAAAAACCGATGAACAGAACATGGAAACCGATAATTCTTTTAATAGCAACGGCCTTTGCCCTGACCGCACTCTGGATAACAGGGTGTATCGGAGATAAACAGAAAAAAATTGAAAACCGCATTTTGTCAGTGGAAAAGAGTCTCAGACCGGCCATGTATGTGCAGGGACAACCTGCTCCTGCCATGAGCCTCTTGGAACAGATGAAACATCATAAAGTACCCGGGCTGAGTGTGGCTGTGATCAACAATGGAAAAGTGGAATGGGAGAAAGGGTACGGTGTGAGCGAGGCCGGTAGTCAGGATTCGGTAACATCCCACACCCTGTTTCAGGCCGCATCCATCAGCAAACCGGTCACTGCTTTTGGCTCTCTGCGTCTGGTGGAGCAGGAAAAACTGGTGCTGGATGACCCGGTGAATGACAAGCTTATAACGTGGGAAATACCGGAAAATGCTTTTACCAGGAAAGAAAAAGTAACCCTGCGCCGGCTTTTAACCCACACCGCCGGGCTGACAGTGCATGGATTCCCCGGATATACGGTGGATGCAGAGCGGCCGACAATTGTGGAGATTCTCAATGGAAATAAGCCGGCCAATACACCTTCCATTCGGGTGGACCAGGTCCCGGGAACCGCGTGGCGTTACTCCGGCGGCGGATACACAGTTGTCCAGCTTCTTATAATCGATGTCACAGGGCAGCCTTTTGCAGAATGGATGAAGTCCGCTGTACTGGAGCCTGCAGGAATGGAAAGCAGTACATTTGAGCAGCCTCTGCCGCCGGAAAAGGCAGACAGGGCCGCTTTGGCGCACCGGAGAGACGGAACAGTGATTTCCGGGAAGTGGCATGTGTATCCAGAACTGGCCGCAGCAGGCCTGTGGGCTACAGCCGGAGACCTGTGCCGGTTTGCTGCCGCAGTGCAGAAAGCGGTAGCTGGGGATTCGGATTTGCTCACCCGGGAAACCGCGGAAGCCATGCTCACGCCCGGCCCGGGTAATTGGGGTCTGGGGCCGGCTGTGTCTGAATCGGTGGAGAACCGGACTTTCAGCCACGGCGGCGGCAATGAGGGGTTCCGGTGCCAGCTTTATGCGTTCGTGAAAGGCGGACGCGGGGCAGCGGTCATGACCAATTCGGATCACGGTTCGGATTTGGCTGCAGAGATTCTGCGGGGAATCGCTTCGGTATACGACTGGCCGTCGTACCGTTCACAACCGGTGGAGATCATCAATCTCCCGGCGGACAGCCTGAAAAAGTTCACAGGGGACTTCCGGTATGATCTGCAGCTTCAGTTATCCTTTAAGGTGACTGTGGAGCAGGGACAGCTGCATGTATCCTCTCCTCCGGTAGGGGAACTGGATCTGACTCCGGTTTCAAAAACGGAATTCGTGCAACTGGAAAACGGATACCGGATTACGTTCCTGCCTGATGAACATGGCGCTTTCAACCGGATGAAGGCCGTGCCGTTCGGTTCGTCCATGGAACTCACGTTTACCCGGAAAGAGAGAATTGACTGAAAGGGATTTTCTATTCGTGATTGTCTCAAAAATATGAAAATATCTTCAACGCAGAATTCGCAGAGATTGTTACAAAAAGTATAAGTATATAATAATTGTGGATTTTGAAGGTTAATATTTTATTAGATTTGCATATTGAAGATAGAATTATTAAATTTGTATAATAATATTGAATATATATACAATTGTCTTTATACGCCTGAATTAGCGGTATAACAACAATGAATATACACAGACGTTGTGAGGCATACAAGCAGACCACAAAACAATGATATAACATGGATTTAAAAGACATACAAAGACATATTGACCAGCGAATGAATGAGCAAAACAATCGGCCGATTCCAGAATTTGAAGGATATTCACCGTTTGAGATGCACCAGATACTAAATTTCACATTTGGACCAGATTGTCCGGTTAAATTGCAAAGACTAGCCGATTCTGATTACAAAAAGATTCCGTTACTCAATCAGATTAAATATTTAACGGATTTGATTGATAAAAACGGTGAGATTAAACTAACAAACAAAGGATTTTTACCGACAAAAGTAGTTTCAGACCTTTATCGAAAAGGATTCCTAAAAGATGAGCTCATTGAAAAAGGCATTACGAAATTATACAAAGAATCTGATTCAATGACCGTTAATCTTACAAGGATTCTAATTGAGCTTGCTAAATTGTCTAAAAAGAGAAACGGTAAATTAAGTTTGACAAAATCATCAAAAAAGATACTTGATGACAATTTTGAACTACTACGACTGATACTATTAACCTTTGCTAAAAAATTTAATTGGGCTTATTACGATGGATATGGTGAAAACCAAATCGGACAACTTGGATACGGATTTTCATTGATTCTATTATCCAAATATGGACAAGAAAAACGATTGGATTCTTTTTACGCTGAGAAATATTTTAAAGCATATCCACAATTATTAGACTCGATTGAACCAACTTATGGAACTGTAGAAAGTTACTCAACCAAATGCTATTCACTACGGACTTTTGATAGATTTTTAGATTACTTTGGCTTGATTAAGATTAATGACCAAGGAAAGAGACTTGATTCGATAAAATATATAACAAAAACGGATTTGTTTGATAGATTAATAAAATGTACGCCACACAACAGGCGGTAATAAACTATTGGGGTTGACTATATTAAGCAAAATGAATTACCACGCTTCAAAGTTTCTAGCAGGCTGAAAGGCCTGAAGCACGAACTCCCCAACGGTTCATACCGCTAAACGTAGCCACAATATTAAAGAAAAGGAACCGTGAATAGACAAGAAGCTGAAATAAGATTAAAAAACACCTTTGGATTTGACCATTTTTATGACAAGCAATGGGAAACTATTGATTTATTGTTTCAAGGGAAAAGAGTTTTACTAATTGAAAAAACTGGATTTGGGAAATCTCTTTGTTTTCAATTTCCTGCAACACAATTTCAAGGGCTGACTGTAATTTTTTCGCCTCTAATTGCTTTAATGCGTGACCAAGTAAAAGGACTAAATGAGAAAGGGATAAAAGCAAAATTCATTAATTCTGAACAGACACCAGAAGAGAACTCACAAACAATTCAAGATGCATTAAATGGAAAACTGAAAATATTGTATATAGCTCCTGAGAGACAAGAAAACCAAGAATGGATTGAAGCTACACGGAAAATGAATTTATCAATGATTGTTATTGATGAAGCACATACGATTTCAGTTTGGGGACACGATTTCAGACCAGCATTTAGAAGAATCATAAACCTTGTCAAGTTATTGCCAAAAAATTTGATTTCATTGTTTATGTTCCACCAACGGAATCAGGAGATTTAGTGAAAAACTTTGCACAAAAGTTATCACAAGTTTTAAAAGTACCAATTTCACACAGGTTGATTAAAACTGGAGAAACACAACCTCAAAAAGTTTTTAAAAATGGTTATCTGAAAAAAGACAATGTAGCTAAAAAATTTAGTTATTCTGAACCAAGTGAAATAGCGGGAAAATCGGTGATTCTTTTTGATGATATATTAGATAGTGGGGCAACAATTAAGGAAATAGGAAATGTTTTAACTAATTTTGGGGTAACAAAAATTGCGCCATTGGTTATTGCAAGAACCGTAGGTGGAGATATTTAAATAGTTGATTATGAGTAAAGAATTAACATATTGGTTGGCTTTGGCACATGTTCCTAAGATTCGAACCAAAAAGAAAAATGAAATAATTGTAAAACTTTTTGAACAAGGTAAATCAATAGTTGACTTTTTTGAAATTGAGCATTCCGTCTGGGAAAAAGAATTTGAACTAAATAAAACAGAAGTAGAATTTTTTGCGAATGCAAAAAAGAAGTTATCAAACAATATCCTTATTTCAAAAGGTGGAAAAGCAGTTGATATTGCAGGCAATCCAACAGCTTATGAGATAAAAGAGGAATCTAAATCAATAGTTTCTGAACCAGACCTAAATAACACAGAAGAAAAAATAATTGAATTCTTGAAGACAGGTGTTTTCTCTGCAAAAAAGATTGTAGATATATTAAAAATAGATTGGAGTTCACGTAAAGTTACTAATTTCTTAAAAAGCAGACAGGACATATTAACTGTAAAAGGAAAACCTCTAAAATTCGCACATAAAAATAGGTCGATTCAATCGCAAAAAACTCTATTTGACTGATAGTGAATAAGATACTGTGGCTAACATCGTGTATAGTGCATTTGGCGGATAGTGCTGATTTCAAGCATAGTGCATTTAATAAACTTTTTAGGGGTTTGATAGTTTCGTGCTTCGAATCGCCAAACGACACCATACACGTAACCGTTATCTTCAATTTGAAACCCTGGCTATAGAATAGGAGACCGTAAATTCATGACGTTGTTGTTTGTAAGAGGCTATGACTGAAGAAATTCTGAAATTGGAGAAAGAGTAGTTGTGATGAACGCGCAAATTAAAGATATGTGCATCCATGAAGAATTGAGTACCTCCTATCAATTAATTGTAACGGGTTTAGGTGAATTGCAGGAAATTAACATGGGAAATGACTTTTATCACCTGCCACATTTGCTACTAGCCAGTGGTCTTGAAAGATTTATGAAGTCTTACATATGTCTAGCTTATGAAGCAAAAGAAGGAAAATATCCCGACCTCAACATGTTGAAGAAACTTGGACATGACTTATCCGAACTTAATGAAGAGATAATCAATAATTATTTTGCGGATGACAACCGACCAGCATTAAAAGAAGACCTGTCGTTTCTTAAAAAAGATAAACAATTAAAGATAATATTAAAAATTCTTTCAGAGTTTGGAAAATATGCTCGTTACTACAATCTCGATGTTGTAACAGGTAAAAGTGTCCAATCTTCTTTCGACCCCAAAAAAGAATGGGAAAACCTGGAGAAAAGCATCGAAGACCCTACACCATATTTAACATCAGATAATCAAGAGGGTCTCCATCATGACTACTATCCACGAGTGAACAGTCAAATCATCGCTATAATTGAAAGATTCATTCGAGTAATAACCAGACAGTTCACACTTGGAGGTCATGGCAAAAAAATATCACAATACTATATCCCATTTAGTCCTTTTTTAGGAATGATGGATAATGATTTGGGGACAAAAGAATACCGACGTTCAGTTCAAGTCCTTCAGGTAAAAAAGGAAACTTGGATAAAACGGACTGATGAAGAAATTAAAAGAAGTCCGTGGCCAACTAAAGAAATCCTTAAAACTCAATTCTCAGGTGAATGGCCATTCCGATCTGATAAAGTAATTGTTGAATTAAGGAATCCCTTTTTCTGTGTTATATACATCGAGGGATATGATTTTGCGTTGAACGGCGCAGCCAAATCTAGGTACAATCTTCCATATCCTCACGATGCTGGTCTGGCCATTCTTGGAAGATCTATCGGCCCGTTTATTGACGCAACATTAAATTTGGGGAAAACATCAAATGAGGGCGATGATACATAATGAACCTCTCCTTTAAAGATTTCAATGTTATTGAAAACTACGTCAACAACGGAATTTACGTCGGGTGACCTGAACAGTAATGCAAAAATAAAACCAAACTCATGTGGTATTGGCCCTTCGTTAAACTCAGGACATGCTTCAGCCAGTGCTTATAGAACAACAACTCAACCCGTCCCGCAGAGGCTCAGCCTCTGCGAAAGAGAAAAATATGGCAACCAGAGATCATAGAACAATTGAACAATGTGGCGGTACTTA
>CAZETW010000009.1:0-6287 GCA_964515295.1 uncultured bacterium
GGACGTTTTCCCATAACGCCGTGGACTGTCGGATATGTTCCAGTCCTTTCGCCTGTTTTTGAGAATCTTCTTGTTTGATTAATTTCTGCACAATGGCGCAGTACTTCCGCATTTCCTGTCGGCTTTGAAGCACCATGGTATCGAAATTCTTAAGTTCTGCAGAAAAACCTAATTCTTGTATCGGAAAAACCGAATCGGCGATACCCACTAAAATGCCAAAGGCAAGCAAGAAAACAGAATAATTAAAAAAAGTTGATTTTCGCATGATTGTCTCCTCCAATTGTTCTTCCGGGACTTCTGGATCTAATTTGTTTAATACGCCATGACGATTTTTGGTCGGGATCGGCTATAATTGTTTTTTCAGGTAAGACAGCAGATTTTTTAAGCCGTTTTAATAAAAAGTAAGTTACTCTTCCGCCTCCTATAAATCCCATGGATTTGACAGTCATGACAAACTCCTCAATAAAAGAAATGTTCATGTCAATATACGCCCCAGATCAGATATACACCTCCCAGTATCACCAGAATCCCGCAGATTTTTTTCAGGATCACCGCTCCTTTGGATCGTTCATTCCAGTGTAAATATTTCTGTACCATACTGGTAAATGTCCCGGCCAGTACAATAATCGAACAGTGTCCGATGGCATACACAAGAATCAAAGACCCGGCAAATACCGGACGGGTCGAAGCCACGTTGAAAGCAATTCCCAGCATGGGAGCCATGTAGGCAAACGTGCACGGGCCAAGAGCCACGCCGAAAAGCAAGCCGATCACAAACGCGGCCAGGGCGCCTTTCTTTTTCATCTTCGGCTGACCGGACATGCCCGGAAAGGGTAGCTTGATTACTTCGAGCAGATGCAGGCCGATCACGAAGAAAATGACAGCCACCAGATAATTACCGGTTCTGCCCACATCGCCCATGATACGGCCCATCATCCCTGTGATCAAGCCGATGACCGCAATAGTGATCAGTATACCAACAGAAAAAAATGTGGCCAGGATGAACGCGCGCTTCTTTGTGACAATGCCCTGGCCGTCGATGAATCCCACGATCAGCGGAATAGATGATAGATGACACGGGCTGAGCAGTATGCTCAAAATGCCCCATATAAAGGATGCAGTCAGGGCGAGCCCTGCTGCGCCGCTCAAGCTTTGGGTCAACCAGACGAACAAATCTTGCATCATTTCACCCCCTGCTTTTTCAATACCTCGACCAGCTCTTCCTTGGGGAAAAATCCTTCATGCCGAAAATATTCATTGCCGTCTTTATCCAGAAAAATCTGGGTGGGAATAGCACGAATTCCGTACTGTACTGCATAGGGCCGGCCTACGGGGGTCCAGACATCGTGGAATACAACCTTTACTTGTTCCGGGTATTCTTCTTTGATTTCATCCATAATGGGCTGCATCATCCGGCAGGGGATGCATTTCACCGATCCCAGTTCAATAAATGTGACTAAAAGCGAATCCGTTTCAACGTCTTTTTCAGATTTGGATGATGTATCAGAAGCTGAAGACTGTTTTTCTGTTTTAATTACAGATTGCTCATCTGTTTTCTGTGCAGAGCATCCTATTTGTATTAATAGTAAAAAGACCAAAGAATAAAAGATTTGACATTTTTTCATCATATTATTTCTCCTTGTAATTGATTCGATATTCAGGTTAACAAGTGCCGCATGTGCAGCCGGACCCTGTCTCCGGCAAGATTGATCCTCCCTTTCCCGGTGATTCATTGAAGATCCGTTCTGCAATCTCATTCACGGTTTTGTCATCCGCCGGCGTCTTCCCTTTTTTCATACCCATATCTGTCAGCACATAATGCGTCATCTTCGCATCGATATGTTCCATTGTTTTCCTTGCGCACGCCACAGTGCAGCCGTCAATTACGATATTTTCAACATCGCTTTTTGCAGAGGCGATGAATCCTGATATATGACCACCTACGCCGGCTAGACAGGAGGGTTTTGCAAAACCGAGTTTTACAAGTTTTCGAGCGACACGATCTGCGATTTCACCCACATCGGCTCCACCGCTGCAGGCATACACGAGCCGGTTTCCACTGCCGCAACATTTTTTCATGACTCAGCTCCTATTTTTTATGTAGCTTATTCCAGCACTTTTTACAGACTGGGACCAGCCGGTATGAACAACACGTTTTCATACGGAGACGTCGGATTTCGGATCCGGGGGCCGTCTTTCCGCACGCATCGCATATAACTTTTTTGTTTGATGGATATGTCATGACTACTCCAACATTTTCTTAATTTCTTCTATATCCGGTATTTTTCCTGTTACTTTAACCTCACCATCAACAGCCAGTCCCGGTGTCATCATGATTCCAAATGCCATAATGTCATTCATGTCGGTTACTTTTTCGATTTCGTATTCGATGCCCAGCTCTTTTGCCGCCTGTTCGGTCAGCTCAGTGAGCTTTTTACATTTGGGGCAGCCTGTACCTAAAATTTGTAATTTTTTCATTTTTTGACCTCTTTTAAATGTGTTCACTATTTTCTTGTCATGTTATTTATGAATGTTTTCACACCAGACTCCCAAAAATTAATCCTGATACAGTGGCCATCACAACCACCAGTAAAACAAAAACGATCGTTTTTTGCGTACCGATCACACTTCGAATGACCAGCATATTGGGCAGACTCAACGCCGGACCTGCCAGAAGCAGCGCCAGGGCCGGCCCTTTGCCCATACCGTTGGCGATGAGTCCCTGGAGAATGGGGACCTCTGTCAGTGTGGCAAAATACATAAAAGCGCCTACGATGGAGGCAAAAAAGTTTGAAAAAATCGAATTGCCGCCGACCAGCGTTGAAATCCACTGGTTTGGAATAAGTCCCTGTCCGCCTTCAGGCGACCCAAGCAGGAGACCGGCGACCAAAACACCTGCAGCAAGCAGAGGCAAAATCTGCTTGGCAAACCCCCAGGTGGAAGCCATCCACTCCTGCGGTTCGCCCTCTTTCCGGCTGATAAGCACAGAAGTGCCGAGAACAGCCACGGAGAAGGGAATGAGCGGATTGCTTTTAAAAAGGATAGCTGCTAGAACAACCGGAACCCCTGCGATGATGACATTCTGCCATTTGATTTTTAGAACAGTGATCAGTGAGATACCGAACAGCACACCAAAAAAACTGGTGATCTCCCATTTGGCAGACCAGACGGCATGCCAAAGACCGGTACTTTCTGAAGGTTTTCCCCAATTGGCAAATACAAGTATTGCCACCAGCACAAAAAAATGAAAAGCTGTTTGCCATAGAGGCCGTGTTTCTTCCTGCTCAGGCATTAAAAGCTGTGAATCTGCTTTCTGTTTTTCTTCTTTAATATAAATAAAATGCATGATTAAACCGATTATCACACTGAACACGACTGCACCAATAACCCGGGCAATGCCCAGTTCTGGGCCTAAAATTCGGGCAGTCAAAATGATTGCCAGAATATTGATAGCGGGTCCCGAATACAAAAATGCAATGGCCGGGCCGAGTCCGGCGCCTCGTTTATGAATACTTGAAAACAAAGGCAAAATCGTACAGGAGCAAACAGCTAAGATGGTCCCTGATACAGATGCAACCAGATAAGCCAGCCATTTCTTTGCATTTGCACCGAAATATTTGATGACTGATGCCTGACTCACGAATACAGAAATTACTCCTGCAATGAAAAATGCTGGTATCAGACAAAGCAGTACATGTTCTCTTGCATACCACTTTACAAGTGCTAGTGATTCATGAACAGCTTGAATGAATCGTGCTTTTTCTACAGGTAAGAAATAGGCAGTTAAAAAAACGGCAATAATTATCAATAGTTTTTTATATTCTTTTTTCCAGTTCATATTTTACCCTTTATATTTCGTTAGAAAACGAATTGAATTAACAAAAAAAAATTATATTCCGCAAATTTTATCCCGGTCAACAACGTTTACCTGCTCCTTATCACGTATAATAATATTTTCATCAGGGAGCCATTTTTCAATAAGGGGTATCAGATCTTTCAGGTACTGCTGTTGACTTCTTTCATTCAAATAGTAATTTACATACTTGTTTTCCTTTTGATCAAATATAAAACCGGCATGTTTCAGAATAGAAAGATGCTGGGAAACAGTGGATGCTGCTAATCCCAGAATTTTGGTTATCTCGCAAACACATAAAGGTTTGACTTGGAGCATTTTTAAAATGCGAATTCGATTGGTATCGGAAAGTGCTTTGAATGTTTTTATGAGTTGATGCATTCTATATTTCGTTTTTTAACGAAATATAAGAGAATAGTTTCTGATTGTCAAGTATTTTTTTAATTATTTTAATTTTTTGTAAAAATTAAAAATTAAACTACAGGATAAAATTATTGAATCTAATGAGAATATTCAATACGTTATCTATTATCTTCCAGTTTAAATTTTTCCACCAGATTCTTTAATTGTTTAGTTTGATTATTCAGATTTTCAGTGGCTTGTGCCAGATGTTCGGATCCGCTGAAAGATTGTTTATTAACTGCACTTATCGAAGTTACTGCAGTAGAAATCTCTCTGGCACCTATACTCTGTTCTTCGGAAACTTCAGTAATCAATTCCACTTTTTCCCGGGTTTTAGATACAAATTGATTAATTTTCTGAAATGCCTTTGCTGTATCCATGGTTTTGTTTTTTCCTTTTTCCACTACTTTATATACATCAGTCATAGAAGTAGAGATTTTTTCAACATCATTTTGAATAGAGGTAATTATTTCTTCTATCTTTTTGGTTGAATCTTTTGTCTGATCAACCAGTAGTTGCACTTCATTGGCCACGACGCTGAATCCTTTACCTGACTCACCGGCTTTGACAGCTTCGATAGAAGCATTAAGAGCCAGCATATTTGTTTGGGTTGCAATATCATTGATTACTTTAATTATTCCTTCTATTATAGTTGCATGATCAATAAACGAATCTACCATGGTACCTATGTGTTTAACTGAGTCGACAATTTCGTCCATTCCTGCTATTGTCTCCTGCATAATCTGCTGCCCTTTATTTACTGTATTGTGTGATTGTTCAGCTAAATTATATGTTTCTTTGGCTTTTTCTGAATTTGTGATAATCGCTGTAGTCATTTCCTGAATACTGGCGGCTACTTCTTCAGTTTGTTCCATTTGTTCTTCTGCTCCGGCAGCAAATTGAGCAGAAGTGGCATTTATTTCATTTGTAGACGTTGCAACTTGTTCACTGGTATATTTTACACTAATGACTATTTCATGAAGTTTATCGACAAATGTATTAAACCATTGAGCCATATCACCAATCTCATCTTTGGACTGTATATTGATACGGCTGGTTAGATCTCCGTCTCCTTCCGCAATATTTTTTATAATATCAACTACATTGTTTACTGGTTTGGTGACACTGTCACTGATCAACCAGATAAGAAAAATACCCAATAAAATTCCAAGAATTATAACTGCGATAGAAAGTATAGTTTGTCCGAGATAACTTTTTTCAGCCTGTTTCTCAAGTTTTTTGGCAATATCAAGGTTTATTTCTTCAAGTTGATTAATATATTCTCTCATTTCTTCAAATTTCTGTTTTCCCTGTCCAAGGCTCAAGGTCATTGCTCGTATTCTATCCTGTCTGCTCTCTGATTGGCAGTGCTCAACAATTTCTCGGGAAATTTTTTCCCATTCATTCCGGGCATGTTCATATTCTGTAAACAGTGCTTTTTCTTCTGGAAAAGGATTTAATTTTTTATATTTTTCCCACCGTTCAACAGATTGACGAGCATTTTCTTGATAATCAGCTAATAAATTTGTGAAAAGATCAGATTCTGAATTTTCTACAATAATATCAGCGAAAATCATGGACCGTTCCGCAACCAGAAGCTGTTGGAGATCTCGATCTGCTTCTATTAAATAATCCATTGCCATAAAGCGGTTATTTAAAATATCCTTAAGATCATTTTGGATATTTTTTGAGCTTGATAATCCGACTAAACCAATTATAATACAAAATAAAATCATGGCAGAGAAACCTATAATTAGTTTTAATCCAATGCTGAGATCCCGGTAGCGAAATCGAATCATGTTTCACCTCATAAATAAGTGTTATATATTATAATAACTTTTTGTTTATTTTTTAGATACAAAAAGTATGCCATATTAATAAATAATTTCGGCTTTCGTGTTGTATAATTGATTTTTAAGATTTTAGAAGAGTTTTTGCTTATTGAATTAATATATTATGTTATATAATAGTGTTCAATTTAAAACGATAGAATTTAAAAAATAAACTTTTACTATTCATGTAATATACCTTT
>CAZETW010000009.1:6387-10673 GCA_964515295.1 uncultured bacterium
TAATATACCTTTTGTTTTAAGCTTTTAAAGTTTATATTACATTTGACAAAATATGAAATATTCTTTACCTTATTAAAATTATGTTATAAAGATTAAATATAGTGTGATTCCATTTTAATTTTATTGAAAGAGGGAATATGGCAAAGATTTTACTTGATAAAGTATATGATCCGAAAAAAGTTGAAGACAAATGGTATAAAAAATGGGAAGAAAGTGCACAATTTACTGTTGATCCGAAAAGTGAAAAACCAAAATATACTATAGTTATTCCGCCTCCGAATGTAACCGGAATGCTCACTATGGGACATATCCTTAATAATACCATTCAGGATTTACTCATCAGATGGAAACGCATGGAAGGATACGAAGCATTGTGGCTTCCCGGTACTGATCATGCTGGTATAGCAACCCAGAACAAGGTTGAAGCAACTTTAAAAAAAGAGGATTTAACACGGTATGATCTGGGGAGAAAAAAACTGATAAAAAAAGTCTGGGAATGGAAAGAAAAATATGGGGGAATCATTCTGCAGCAGTTACGTGAATTAGGAGCTTCCTGTGACTGGAACCGGGAACGGTTTACTATGGATGAAGGACTCAGCAATGCGGTAAAAGAGGTATTTATCCGTCTTTTTGAAAAAGGTTTTATTTACCGGGGAAGACGGCTCATTAACTGGTGTCCGCGTTGTAAAACAGCTCTTGCGAATGAAGAGGTCAATTATAGTGACAAGCAGGGAAAATTCTGGGATATTGTCTATCCCATACAAGGAAGTGATCAGTATATAATTGTTTCGACCACACGACCGGAAACTATGCTGGGTGATACTGCTGTTGCTGTTCATCCGGATGATGACCGTTACAAAGATGTGGTGGGTAAAACAGTAGTTCTTCCCTTAATGAACAGATCAATTCCTGTCATTGCTGATAAACACGCTGATCCGGAAAAGGGGAGTGGTGCAGTAAAAATAACTCCTGCGCACGATTTTGATGATTTTGAAGTTGGTAAACGTCACAATCTGAAACAAATATCGGTGATTGACGAAGATGGTAACATTAATAAAAACGGAGGTGAATATCAGGGATTAGACAGATTTAGAGCACGGAAAAAGATTTTACAGGATCTTAATGAATTGGGATTACTGCGAAGGGAAGAACAAAGAACCACACCTACACCTCACTGTTACAGGTGTGAAACAATAGTAGAACCATTTCTTTCTAATCAATGGTTTGTAAAAATGAAACCTCTGGCAGAACCAGCTATTAAAGCAGTTAAATCCGGATCTATAAAGTTTTACCCCAAACACTGGGAAGAGACGTATTTTCATTGGATGGAGAATATTCAGGACTGGTGTATCAGCCGGCAGATCTGGTGGGGACACAGAATACCGGTCTGGATCTGTAAAAATAAACATACCTTTGTGAGTCGGGAAAAACCTGATGCATGTCCCGAATGTGGAGATAAAAATCTTAGACAGGATGAAGATGTGCTGGATACCTGGTTTTCATCCTGGCTGTGGCCTTTCAGTACTCTGGGCTGGCCGGAGGAGACTGAGGATCTGAAAAAGTTTTTTCCTACAGATACGTTGGTTACAGGACCGGATATAATTTTTTTCTGGGTAGCACGTATGATTATGGCTTCTTTTGAATTTATGGGAGATATTCCTTTTAAAGAAGTTTATTTTAACGGAATGATCCGGGATATGAATGGCAGAAAGATGTCCAAATCACTGGGTAATTCTCCCGATCCTCTCTGGCTTATTAATGGAAGCAGCAGAGATGAAATTAAAGATTTTGCTCAGGAAAATCCTCCCTATAAAAACGGAGTTCCGGCCTATGGCGCTGATGCAGTCAGGATGACCATGGTATATCTTACTCCTCTCGGGGGTGATATCAATTTTGATCATACCCTGGTGGAATTTGGTCAAAAATTCTGTAATAAGCTCTGGAATGCTTCCAGATTCGTTCTTATGAATCTTGATAATGTTACGTTTGATTCCATTAAAGTGTCAGGTATTGATAATTTGCACATTTATGATAAATGGATTATAAGCAGACTTCAGTATGCAATTTCGGAGATAAGAAGAGGACTGGACTCTTTTCGGTTTAACGATGCAACCAGAGTATTATATGAATTTGTATGGGGTGATTTTTGTGACTGGTATCTGGAGTTAAGCAAATTTCGCCTTTATGATGATACCAATTCCGCCGCACGACAGTCTGCTCAGAAAGTACTTGTATACATGTTAAAACAAATTTTAAAACTTCTTCACCCTTTTATGCCTTTTATTTCTGAAGAAATATGGCAGGCTTTGCTGAATTTTTCAGAAAAAAGCGATTCTTTTAAATCAATTATGTATGAGCCCTATCCAGAGGTAGATGACAGTTTAAAGAATAAAGATATTGAAAATAACATAAAAGTGCTGCAGGATACGGTCAGTGCAGTCAGAGAAATCAGAGGAGAAATGAATATCCCCCCTAACAAAAAAGTTACTCTTCTAATAAATGGAGAAGGGGATAAGTTGGATATCCTTGATACATGTAAAGATGTTATTGCAAAACTTACACAGTCAGACAGTATAGAAATCAAACATGATATTATTAAACCTGATAATGCAGCCACAGCAGTAATACATGATTTTGAAATATTTATTCCCCTACAGGATGTTATAGATCTGAAAGTAGAAAAAGAACGAATAGTAAAAGAAATGAAACGATTACAGGGATTATTAGAGGGAATAAATAAAAAACTGCAGAACAAACAATTTATGAATAAAGCACCTGAACATGTTGTGGATAAAGAAAAGAATAAACAGAAAAATTTTCAGGAAAAATTTGACAAACTGCAGAAAAATTTAAAAATGATCAGTTAATTATTTATTATAAGGAGAAATAATAATGAACGGTGTAAATAAATTGATTTATATGTTATTTTTTATACCTCTTTTACTGTTTTCTCAGAATATTTCTCTCACTGTTTATAATAATGATCTTGCGCTGGTACGTGAGATACGTACTCTTCATATTAAACCGGGTAACTCCGAATTATCTTATATTGATGTAGCGGCGAAGATAAAACCTACTTCTGTACATTTTAAATCAGTATCCTCTCCCGATAAACTAACTATACTGGAACAGAACTTTGAATACGATCTGGCCAGTTCTGCTAAAATAATGAAAAAATATCTGGATCAGAAAATTCAGATTGTTACCAAACAAGGTGATGTATTTGAAGGAGTATTGCTCAGTGCAGAAAGTTCTCATGTTATTTTGCAGAATACATCCGGGAAAATAAAGATCATTTCTGATGATATCATTCAGTATTTTGATCTTCCCGAACTTCCGGAAGGATTAATAACTCGTCCAACTTTAGTGTGGCTGGTTAACAATCAAGGTGATGAAAATCATAAAACAGAGATCAGTTATCTCACCAATGGTATGAAATGGCATGCAGAATATGTGGGAGTAGTGGGTAAAGATGATGAAACAATGGAGTTTTCAGGATGGGTGTCTATACAAAATAACTGCGGTAATACATTCGAAAATGCTCAGCTGAAATTGGTTGCAGGAGATGTACATACAATTGAAGAACCAAGAAGATATGCATTACCAAAGTCTGCAACCATGGAAGCTTTGGCTGCAGAACCTCAGTTTGAGGAAAAAGCTTTTTTTGAATATCATCTCTACACACTTAACAGACAGACAACGCTCAAGAATAATCAGACTAAACAACTCAGCTTATTCCCTCAAACTACTGCTGAAACAGAAAAAATATATATTTATGACGGACAGCGGTATAAAGATAAAGTCCGGGTAAACCTGGAATTTCAAAACAGCAAGTCCAGCGGTTTAGGCATGCCTTTACCGAAAGGAAAAGTACGGGTATATAAGAAAGATGATGATGGTGCCCAGGAATTTATCGGAGAAGATCAGATAGACCATACTCCTGCTGATGAAGTTGTTCGTATCTATCTGGGTAATGCTTTTGATATTGTGGGAGAACGGAAAAAAATATCCAGTGAAAAAGTCGCAAGCAGAGTGCGGGAAGAAAAATTTCAAATCAATCTTCGCAATCATAAAAAAAGTGCGGTTGACATTGTAGTGGTTGAGCATTTCTGGGGAGACTGGGAGATAATACACAAATCCCATACATTTACCAGAAAGGATGCGTATACTGCAGAGGCAGTGGTTACTGTTCCCGCAGACGGTGAGGTTGAGATCGAGTTTACAGTAAGGTTGAAGTGGTGAGCTGGTGTAAAAAATATTAGAACTTGAGAACTTAAGAAATTGAG
>CAZETW010000009.1:10773-49330 GCA_964515295.1 uncultured bacterium
GATACATCCGTACAGTATATCAAAGGGATAGGACCGAAACGGGCTGAGATTCTCGGAGAAGTGGATATTGAAGATGTGGAAGATCTGATTACGTATTATCCCAGAAAGTATCTGGACCGAAGTAATATGGTGAAGATCAATTCCCTGAAAAAAGATCAGCAGGTGACAGTAATTGGAAAAGTCCTTTCCCGGGAAAAAGTAATGGGAAGAAAAAAACGTTTTATTGTAATGGTAGGAGACGGAACCGGTATCCTGCAGTGTGTATGGTTTCAGGGAATTCATTATATCCAGAATTCATTCAAAGTCGGTGAGACAATTGCTTTCAGCGGTAAAATTACCTATTACCGGGGACCTCAGCTGATCCATCCGGAATATGATAAGATTTCCGAAGAAGGAGAGGCAGACCCTCTTCATACAGGATGTATAGTCCCTCTTTATCCCTCAACTGAGAAACTGAGGAGAAAAGGATTTGACAGTCACGGATTCAGAAGAATTATTAAACGGGCTGTTCAGAGTCTGGAAGGGAAAGTTCCTGAAACCCTGACAAAAAAGATCATTACAAGACATTCACTCATGAGCTACCCTGAAGCTATCCATAATATTCATTTTCCTGATGACTGGCTTACTCTGAAAAAAGCCAGAGAAAGACTGAAATTCGAGGAGCTGTTTTATATTCAGCTGTATCTTGCCCTGCAGCGTAAAAAAACAAGAATTTCCGGGCAGGGTATAGAATTTACCAGAGTAGGTGAACTTACCAGCCAATTAATTGAAAATCTTCCTTTTGAACTTACTGAAGCACAAAAAAGAGTTATGCGGGAAATACGGCAGGATATGAAATCCAAAGAACAAATGAGCCGTTTGCTCCAGGGAGATGTGGGATCCGGGAAAACCATTGTATCTCTCATTGCCATGCTGATAGCAGTGGAAAACGGTTATCAGGCTGCTTTGATGGCTCCGACTGAAATTTTAGCTGAGCAGCATTATATTACCGTTCATTCATTACTGGAGGATCTGGGAGTAAAGGTTGAATTGTTCAAAGGTTCCAAAAAAAATTCATTCAAAAAAGATGCCCTGGAAAAACTCTCACGAGGAGAAATAGATATTGCCATTGGTACTCATGCCTTGGTGCAAAAAGGAGTGAAATTCAAAACACTTGGATTCGCAGTTATTGATGAGCAGCACCGTTTTGGAGTATTGCAGCGAGCAGTTTTAGGGAAAAAGGGAAACAATCCTGATATTCTGGTAATGACCGCTACCCCCATACCCCGTACATTAGCACTGACTCTTTACGGAGATCTGAATATTTCAGTTTTGGATGAGATGCCCCAGGGAAGACTTCCCATACGGACAATATGGAGACGTGAAGATAAAAAGCCGGCAATTTATGAATATATTCGGGATGAGGTAAAACAAGGTAAACAGGTATATATAGTATATCCATTGGTCGAAGAATCTGAAAAGCTGGATTTGCAGGCAGCAACAAATGGATACAATGAACTGTCTGAGGAAATTTTTCCTGAATTTACCATAGGACTGCTGCACGGCAGAATGAAGGGAGAGGAAAAAGAAAAGGTAATGCAGGATTTCAAAGCAGGAGATATCCAGATACTGGTATCAACAACTGTTATTGAGGTTGGAATTGATGTAAAAAATGCTACGGTTATGCTGATTGAACATGCAGAACGGTTCGGCCTTACTCAGCTTCATCAGTTACGGGGCAGGGTCGGACGTGGAAAACAGAAATCCATGTGTATACTGTTGACCTATGGATATCTCACTGACACAGCTATGAAGAGAATAGATGTTATGACAAAAACTAACGATGGGTTTAAAATTGCCGAAGAAGATCTGCAGATAAGAGGTCCGGGTGAACTTTTCGGCACCAGACAGCACGGAGCATTGAATCTTAAAATCGCCAATCTTATGACTGATCAGCATATTCTGGAACAGGCACGTCAAGAAGCATTCTTGTTAGTGGAAGAAGACCATCAACTTATCCGGGAAGAAAACGCTCTTATAAAACAAACATATCAAAAAAGGTATAAAGGAAAGCTTGGCTTGATCAGAGTAGGGTGAGGGTTAATGTATAATTAATAATGAATAATGTATAATGAAAAAAATAAAGGATAAAAGATAAAGGAAGAAGTAATGATTCCCCCAACCCCGGGTGTCCGCAGGACCCCGGGTGTTGGGCAGGGTTATTCCATTAATAAAAGCATAGTACTTTTACATCATCATTCAAAACACCCGGGGACTTGGGAAACAGACACCCGGGGTTTTGTTTTCTTTTTGTTCTAAAATCTTATGATCTTTCAACCATTCCGTGATCCCCGCCATCCCCCTTCCTCCACATATGTGTATAACCGGTAAGGGGATACGATGTTGGTTCGGTTTTCCATTTTAAATTAAAAAAAATTCAATTATTCCAGTTGGTAAAATTGAAAATATTATTCTTCTTATCAGAGGTAATAAGGTTATAATAGATGCTGATTTGGCAGAATTTTATGGTGTACAAACAAAAAGACTCAAAGAAAAGAAGGATTGGTTTTTGAGCTAATTTTATTTCTTCCTTGATATTAACAATTTTTTTGTCCCGCTGGGGGCTCCAGCCCCTGCGGTTTTTTTTATTACTGCTCCGCAGGGGCTCTGCTCCTGCGGACACTTAATAATGATGTATGATCAACAATTAACGATTTTTGATTCAGGAAGAATTAGTCATTATAAACCATTAAAAGACCCATTTACTTTGAAAATTTCATCATCTCTTCAATATCCATTATTCCACTATTCCTTTGTCCTTTTCTCTTCATAATTTTCTATTCTAAAGTTGTATAAACTTTTTCATAAAATACATTACTGAAATTTAAAAATTATTTTTGAAATTTCTTGATTTAATATTAAAATAATAGTAACTTAATTACTAAAATTATGTCTGGAGGAATTGATGAATTTTTTTAATAAATCACTGGATTATCGTATACAAATTTTTACAGGCAGTCTTGTCTTTTTGATCTCTTTTATCATTTATTATATTACTGTAGCCCCCACTACTTCTTTCTGGGACTGTGGTGAATTTATAGCCTGTTCCTACACACTCTCAGTGATGCATCCACCCGGAGCACCTTTATATATGCTTATCGGTCGCATATTCAGTATGATTCCTTTTGCTCAGGATATCGGTCTCAGGGTTAATATGATATCAGTTCTGGTCAGCGCAGCGACTGTGCTTTTTACTTTTTTGGTTATTATGGAATTAATTAAACGCTGGCGGGGTGAAGCTCAGGATACTGACGATAGGATCATCCTTTATACTGCCAGTGTCATAGGTGCATTGGCATTTGCTTTTACTGACAGTTTCTGGTTTAATGCAGTGGAAGCAGAAGTATATTCCGGTTCGATGCTGTTTACCTCTCTGGTAGTATGGCTGGCTCTCAGATGGGGAAAATATTCGGAAAAAAAAGCAAGCATTCTTATGATATTTTTTATTTTTTATCTGTTTGGACTGGCTGCAGGCTTGCATCTTTTGAATATCCTTGCGTTTCCCTTTGTATTATTAATTGTTTATTTCCATGATAATCCGGTTGTAAGAAAACTGTTTTTACTTATAACGATACAATCAGTTGTTCCGCTGATTGCCTATTTTGTTTTCTATCAGTTTAATCCTGCTCATCTTTCCTATAATGAAATGATCGAACATCAGGCCGGCGCAGGTAATTTTCTGATATGGTTTGGATTAATCTGGATTGTACTGACACTGGGATATGTTATTTATAAAGATAAAAAAATTTTTTATTACTGGGCAGTCATTGCTCTGCTTATTATTTTTGCCTATTCACTCTATTTATTGATCTATATCAGAGCAAATCTTAATCCTCCAATCAATGAAAATAATCCCTCCACCTGGCAGGCCATGCAGGATTATCTGGCCCGTAAACAATACGGAGAACAGAGTATGATTCTGACCTTTCCCTACCGGGTTGCTGATTTCTGGAATTATCAGGTAAATTTTATGTTTAACCGCTATTTTGGCTGGCAGTTTATCGGTAAAGGGGTATCTTTGGATGCCCAGGACAGAATTTCAGAAGTTATCAGTTTACGGGGCCTTTACGGTTTACCATTTCTGTTTGGTATACTGGGGGCAGTACATCATTTTTTCCGTGACTGGAAGCGGGCGCTGGCTGTTGGTATATTATTTTTCATCATGGGCTATGGTATAGTTATATATTTAAATCAACCTGATCCTCAGCCCAGGGAAAGAGATTATTCTTATGTGGGAGCCTTTTTTGCCTTTTCTCTATGGATCGGCATTGGGATAGCAGGCTTATTAGAAAGTGTGATGGAGCATTTTCGAAATAAATCAAAACTGAAATATTTTGTAATTGGTATAACTGGTTTAATATGCTTTATTGCTGTACCGGTAAATATGTTTGCCTTTAATTTTAACAGTCATGATCGTTCGGGAAATTATGTTGCTTCAGATTATTCTTATAATATTTTACAATCATGTGAACCGAATGCAATAATATTTACCAACGGAGATAATGATACCTTTCCCCTGTGGTATTTACAGGAAGTTGAAAAAATCCGGCAGGATATAAGGGTTGTAAATCTCTCTCTTCTTAATGCTCGCTGGTATATAAAACAACTCCAGTATCTTGAACCTAAAATTCCTCTCCAGTTGACAGAAGACCAAATAAAAAATCTTCATCCTATGCAGTGGAAAACCCAGGATATTGAAATACCAATACCGGAAGAAATTATAGAAAAAATAAGCGCACAGGCAGATCCGGAAGAATATGAAAGATTAACTGATAAAGTTAAATTCACTATTGAACCAACAATAACCAGTGGTAATATCAAAGGTCTCAGAGTTCAGGATATGATGATCTTACGGATTATTCAGGTGATTCAGTGGCAAAGACCTGTTTATTTTTCTCTCACTGTTTCAAATAAAAACAGATTAAAACTGGATGATTATCTGCGAATGGACGGCATAGTGTTCAAACTGGTTCCCTATAAGGTCAATCAGCTAAACTCAGAAATTTTGCATAAAAATTTATTTCAGGAATATATGTATAGAAATTTAAACAATCCTGATGTATACTACAATCTCAGAATAAAAAAATTAATGCAGAATTACAAGACTGCCTTTAACCAGCTTGCAGGCAACTATATCAAGCAAAACAACAATGAAGAGGCAGTTATAGTACTGGACAGAATGAATGAAATCATTCCTCCTGAGATCATTCCTTTTTCATCAGAAATTGCAGCCATGCTGATTGTTGACACTTATCTCAAAGCTGGGGAAAAAGTGGACTATAAAAATTATATTAATAATGTCATACCAGGAATTTATCAAAGTAAGAATGAAAAATTAAGACTTGCAAGTTTCTATATGCAAGTTTTAAAAACCCCGGAAAGAGCAGAAGAGTTACTATTTCCCATTTTGGATAAATATCCTGATGACGGGCAGTTATATATGATGCTTGTTCAATATTATTCGAGAGAAAGAAATTATAATAAAGCTTTAAATATCCTTAATAAATGGTTGACTCGCCATCCTAACGATACATATGCCAGAGAAGAGTTTGAACGCCTTAAAAGCAGAGCAGCAAATGATAATACTATTACAGAATAATGTCTAGAATATGATAGATAATTATAGAATAACAGGGAGACGAATAGATGAATTTAAAAATTATGCAGTGGTCTATAAACAAAAAGATACATATATTCAGTGCAGTTGCAGTATTTATTATTTCACTTATTACCTATCTGCGCACTGTAGCACCTACTACTTCTTTCTGGGACTGCGGAGAATTTATTGCCTGTTCTAAAATTTTGGGAGTGATGCATCCTCCGGGAGCACCCTTATATCTTCTGTTAGGAAGAATTATGACCATGTTCCCCTTTGTTTCTGATACTGGTTTAAAAGTAAATCTTTTCTCTGTTATAGTGAGTGCCGTAACTGTACTGTTCACCTATTTAATAATTGTAAAGTTCATCAAAAGATGGAGAGGAGAAGCAAAGACCTGGGAAGACAGAGTTGTAATTTATCTCAGCGGAATTTTCGGCAGTCTTGCTTTCGCCTTTACAGACAGTTTCTGGTTTAATGCAGTAGAAGCTGAAGTGTACGCTTTTTCCATGTTTTTTACAGCCCTGGTGGTATGGCTGGCAATGTACTGGGAGGAGAGATCAGAAAAAAGCGGCAGTATTCTTATCATTTTATTTATTTTTTATTTATTCTCTCTTGCTACCGGGGTACATTTATTAAATATCCTGGCTTTTCCGTTTGTAATATTAATTGCCTTTTTTCATGAAAATGAAACAGTAAAGAAGCTTCTTTTATTACTCACTGTACAAGTTGGAGTTCCTGTATTATTATACATGATTTTCTACCAATACGATCCTGCAAAAATCCAAAGCTACAATGAAATGATTGCTTATCAGGATAAGGCCAACAATTTTCTGGTATGGTGCGGAATAATCTGGACAGTATTAACCATGATTTATATGTACAATAAAGACAAAAAAGTGTTTAAGATATGGTGGACTATTCCTGCATTAATAGTAATTGGTTATTCTTTATATATAGTAATTTATATTCGCGCTAATCTCGATCCACCCATAAATGAAAATTCACCAAAAACTCTGCAGGCTATGGGTGAGTATCTTAGCAGAAAGCAATATGGCGAGCAGAGTATGTTGCTGACCTTTTTACACCGGAAAGCTGATTTCTGGAGCTATCAGATAAATTTTATGTTTAACAGATATTTTGCCTGGCAGTTTATCGGTAAGGGGACCACTCTCGATTATCATAACCGAATTGTTGAAGTTATCAGTTTGAGGGGATTGTATGGGCTGCCCTTTCTGGTAGGACTCTGGGGAGCAATACATCATTTCTTCAGAGATAAGAAACGAGCGATAGCAGTGCTGGTTCTCTTTTTTATCATGGGATATGCAATCATCATTTATCTAAATCAACCTGATCCCCAGCCCAGAGAGAGAGATTACTCATATGTGGGAGCATTTTTTGCTTTTTCATTATGGATCGGGATAGGTTTTGCAGGATTTTGTGAATCTCTGGAAAATCTATTTTCAAAAAAACAGAAACTTAAAAAGATCAGTTTTATTATTTGTTCAGTTATACTTTTTGCAGCAGTACCCATTAATTTATATGCTTTTAATCATCATACTCACTGCAGAAAAGACAATTATGTTGCCTGGGATTACTCTTATAATCTTTTGCAGACCTGTGAACCAAATGCAGTTATTTTTACAAATGGAGATAATGATACTTTTCCATTATGGTATTTACAGGAAGTGGAAGGGATCAGAAAGGATATACGAGTGGTAAATTTATCTTTGTTGAATACAACCTGGTATATAAAACAGCTTAAGCATCAGGAACCTGAAATACCCATTGATCTGAGTGATGAAAGAATTGATAATATTTCCTATATTGCCTGGGAAACTTCTCAGTTTTCCATTTCCATTAATGATATAATTAGAAGAAAAGAGTTGCAAAGACGTCAGGAAAAAAATATTGATGTTGATTTAGCTGATATACCTAAAAAAATGGTATTTACCCTTTCTCCGACTTTTCCTGAGAAACAGCCTCAGGTTTTAAGAATTCAGGACCTGATGGTATTAAGAATCTTAGATAAAGTTAACTGGAAACGGCCTGTATATTTTGCTGTCACTGTTGCCCGGAGTAATCTTATAGGATTAGAACGTTTCCTCCGTATGGATGGTCTGGCCTATAAAGTTGTACCTTTCAGCAGAGGAAGTAATGTTGATCCTGAAATTCTTTCCAAAAATCTTTTAGATAAATTTAAATACAGGAACTTAAATAATCCGGATGTGTATTATAATGATGATATCATTAATCTGCTGCAGAATTACCGGTCTGCCTTTATTCAGTTAGGGTATACTTATATTTCTGACGGAAAAAATGAAAAAGCCAAAGAAACACTTGAGACGATGTCAAGAGTACTTCCGGCTAATGTAATACCTTATACAAATAAAGCACTGGCTTTAAGAGCCGCAGAGCTGTATCGTAAAGTAGGAATGGACCCCGAAGCTGAACGACAATTACTTCATTTCAGAGAGGATGTTGAGATTTCTGAGGCGGAAATGGCCATAATTCGCAGTCAGACAGCCCGTGAAATGAATGACTGGGATAAAGCAGAAAAATTACTTGTAGATGTATATAATGCAGAACCGAATAATGTAGAGATTATCAGTGAACTTCTGAGATTTTATGAAGTTTCACAACAATATGATAAAGAAATTGAATTACTCACTGATGTAATTAACAGGTATCCAAATTCACCTGTACTGAAAGAAAGACTTGAAGCTGTAAAAAAATTAAAGTCAGAAGAGTAATTAATTTATGTCAGCTGCGAAAGTAACAGTTGTTATACCCCATTACAATGGTAAAGAGATTTTAAGAAGATGTCTTCTATCATTGAAAAATACCAATTTCAAAGATTTCAGAATAGTGATTGTTGATAACGGTTCCGTTGATAACAGTCTTAATATGGTAAGAACTGAATTTCCGGAAGCAAATATTGTACAAAGTAAAAAAAATCTCGGTTATGCAGGCGGATGTAATCTTGGGATTGTATCATCCAACAGTAAATACATAGTTCTTCTTAATAATGATACAAAAGTTGAACCTGACTGGTTGACATTATTACTAAAAAAAATTGAAAAGAAAGACAGTATTGCTGCTGTTCAACCAAAAATTCTTTCCCTGCAGCAGCCGGAACGATTCGATTACTGCGGTGCAGTGGGGGGTGAAATAGATATTTTTGGATATCCTTTTGCAAGAGGAAGAATATTTTATACAATGGAAAAAGATCATGGACAGTATGATCATACTGAAGAAATTTTCTGGGCTACAGGTGCTGCTGTTTTACTGAGAAAATCTGTTTTAGACAAGATCGGTTTGCTGGAAGAAGATTTTTTTGCTCACATGGAAGAAATTGATCTTAATTGGCGGATGCATTTAGCTGGTTTTCAGGTAGTTTCTGAACCCAAAGCAGTAGTTTATCATCAAACCGGTGGTACACTTGGTGATGATAAATTTTATAAAATGGTATTAAATCATCGTAATAATCTTTTGATGGTTTTACGTAATTATTCATTGATAACATTATTCTGGCTGTTTCCGATCCGGTTATGTTTAGAGATACTTACAATAATTGGATTTCTCCTCAAATTAAATCCAAAAAGATCTATAGCAGTTTTGACAGGATTGGTTGGAGTTATGATTAATTACAAAACTGTAATAAAAGGCAGACAGTTAGTCGAATCCATTCGTATTTTTAATGATAATAAAATTTTTAAAAAAATGTATCGAAACAGTATAGCGATAAATTATTTTTTGAAAAGAATTACTACATTCAAAGATTTACATATATAAGTAGGAATATTTGATTAAAAAAAGTCTAAATACTTTTATAAAACTAATTATCAGCTTTGCTCTTGTTGCCTTTCTCATCAATCGTATTGGCATTTCCAGTATAATTGGAGAGATCAGTTCAGTTTCTATAGTATGGATCTGTTTTGCCTTAATTATCTTTTTAATGAGCCATTTTATCGGCAGTTATCAATGGTGGCTTTTGTTAAGATATGAAGATATTGAGATCACATTTCTTAAAGCTGTCGGTTTTTATTTTGTAGGATTATTTTTCAATAATTTTTTACCAAGCAGTTTGGGTGGAGATATATTTAGAATGTTTGATATTAATAAATACTCCAGAAAAGGAACCAGTGCTGCATCCAGTGTGATAATTGACAGATTTATGGGATTTTTTGTACTGTCCTGCTTTGCTGTTCTGGCATCTCCGATAATAATAATTGAGAACTTGTTCAGTCATCAGCATATAATGTATTTTTTGATTTTTATTGGGATCTGGATTTTTATACTTTTTTTATTATTCAATAAAAAATTTGCTCAGCCATTTGCCTGGATCTATGAAAAATTTACTCCTGAAAGAATTCACTTAAAGTCACGTGAGATCTACAGAAAAATAAACAATTTTGGTCGTTCTCGTTCTTTATTTTTAAAACTTATATTTATATCTGTTGTAATTCAATCTTTAAGAATCTTTATGCATTATCTGGTAAGTAGATCCATGGGAGTAAATGTTTCCTGCAAATATTTCTTTTTCATAATACCATTTATTGCGATAATGTCAAGTTTACCAATTAGTATTGGCGGTATAGGTATTCGTGAATCTGTTGGCATGATTCTTTTTAATGCAATAGCTGGAATACAAAATGACATTGCTGTATCCATTGAATTTGTAGCTTATTTAGTAGCTATATGTTCAAGTATACCAGGTGGAATAATTTTTATAATCAGAAAAAAAAATATTAAAAAAGAAAAGTAATTTTCTAAGAAGGAGATTTATCATGAAAAAAAGAATAATAATATTTTTATTTTTTGTTTTTATCTTTTCAGTCATAATGATAAATATTACTGGAAAGGGACATATTCCTTCTTTTTTAGTCTCGTGCACATTTAAACCGAACAGTTGGTGGGATGAAGGGATTATAGGAGTTATGGCAGATTCCACTGACTGGCAGCGAATACAGGTAAACCTCAGAGATGTTTATGAACGTATTATCCGCACTCCTCAGTCAGAATCAACATTCAGATTGAAACATGTTCCCATTGAAAAATTTGAATTATATACCAGATTTAAATATTTAATTATTGCATCGACCATGAATTCTAAAGGAAAAATTGGTCAGATTGTTCAAGAACAACTACAGGACTCACTGATAAAAAAAGGCATACTTGATGGAGAATACTATGTTTTTCCTCTGCGAGATCAATGGGCTAAAGATCAGTTAATAGCTGTTCTGGTTGCAAAGGATATTCAAACTTTAAATCAGAAAATACTCAGCAACCGTGAGTTTATATACAATATCTTTAAATCTGATTATGAAGAATATATTCATTATACTATTGAAGAAAATAGAGCAAATCATAAATTAGAAGGGAAATTAAGGGAAAAATATGAGTGGACATTGCTGCTTCAAAGAGATTATTTTGTTGTACAGGAATATCCTGCTGATGGATTTATCTGGTTCAGACGTTTAATGCCGGAAAGATGGATTTTTGTCCGTTGGATAGAAGGTGGAGATATGGAAATGCTCAGACCGGGATGGATTGTCAGGGAAAGAAATCGTATTGGTGCAAAATATTATGGAGGAGATCAGGTGGTAAATAAATATTTATATTCCAGAGAAGGTGAATTTTTAGGTCGGGATGCCCAAATAACCAGAGGCTTGTGGGAAAATGAAGGAAAAGTAAAAGGCGGTCCGTTTAAAAATTACACTTTTTATGACCCTCTTTCACGGCGTATTTTTATGATTGATCTGGCAATGTATGCTCCCCAAAAAGATAAATTACCTTATTTACACCGGATGGATGTTATTGCGCAAACTTTCAGAACCATCTTTGATAAAAAGGAGAAATAAATGACTGACAAACGGATAGCAGTAATTATGGGAAGTAGTTCTGATAAAAAAACAATGAATAAATGTCTGGAGTATCTTGATTATTTTGGTGTTTCCTATGAAACTAAAATACTCTCTGCTCATAGAAATTCTGATAAATTGGATGTCTATTTAAAAAATTATGAATCAAAAGGGACAGAAGTAATTATTGCAGGAGCAGGAATGGCAGCTGCTTTGCCCGGTGTTATAGCAGCAAAAGTAACTATACCGGTCATCGGAGTTCCTCTTGACAGTTCTCCTTTATCAGGAGTAGACGCGCTCTATTCCATAGTTCAGATGCCTCCGGGAATTCCGGTTGCAACAGTAGCTATTGGTTCTGCCGGAGCAAAAAATGCTGCAGTACTTGCAGTACAAATTCTTGCCCTAAATGATAATAATTTACACAACAAGCTGATCCAATTTCGTAAAAACGGAAGCAAACTGGGAAAATAAAACTATACTGTTCACTCTCTAATAACGCTCAGCGAAGTTATTCAGTACTATTAAGGAGAAACTATCAATGGGTGGACCCAAAAAAGATATAAAAAATGATGAGAACATACTGGTTATTATACCAACCTATAACGAAGCATATAATATTAAAAGATTGATACCTGAAATTTTAAAACAGCATACAAATATTGAAATTCTTGTCATTGATGATAATTCGTCGGATAATACAGCCGCAATAGTTGAGAATATGATGGAAATAAACAAGCAAATCCATTTAATTGAACGTCCTTCTAAGATGGGTTTAGGTACTGCTTATGTTGAAGGCTTTCGTTATGCCTTAAAGGGAAAATATGATTTGATATTTGAAATGGATGCTGATTTATCCCATGATCCTAATAGTATTCCTGAATTTTTAAAAACTATTGAACATTGTGATCTTGTTATTGGTTCACGATATGTAAGAGGAGTTAATGTTATAAACTGGCCTTTATCCAGGCTTCTTTTATCCTGGTTTGCAAATTTATATACCAGGGTAATCACAGGTCTGCCTATTAAAGACTCTACCAGTGGATTTAAATGCTTCAGACGTAAAGTATTAGAAAATATCGATTTAGATTCAATAAATTCTGATGGATATAGTTTTCAGATCGAAATGCATTTTAAAACCTGGAAAAAGGGGTTTAAGATTACTGAAATACCGATCATATTTACTGACCGATATCACGGAGAATCAAAAATGAATACAGGGGTTATTCGTGAAGCAATTTTTATGGTATGGAAATTAAGAATATTAAGTTTACTGGGAAAACTTTAATAATGACAGAACTTTCAGTTATAATTGTCAATTATAATGTCAGGAAATTACTGGAACAAGCACTGATTTCCATTCAAAAAGCAGTAGAGGGAATTCATTCCGAAATATTTGTGGTTGACAACAACTCAAGCGATGGCAGCGATTTAATGATAAGGGAACATTTTCCAGAGGTTCAGTTAATATCAAATAATGAAAATCTCGGATTTTCCAAAGCAAATAATCAGGCACTTAAATTAGCAAAAGGCAAGTTTGTTTGTTTAATAAATCCTGATACTATTGTTCAGGGAGATACGTTTACTACTTGTCTTGAGTATTTTAAAAACCATGATGATGTTGGTGCTCTCGGGTGTAAAATAATAAATCCAGACGGTACACTGCAGCCTGCATGCAGGCGGAGTTTTCCAACTCCCTGGGTTGCTTTTAGTAAAATAATCGGAATGGCCAGGTTATTCCCAAACAGTAAATTATTCGGCAAATATAACCTGTCCTATTGTGATCCGGAAAAAACCATAGAAGTTGATGCTATTTCCGGGTCATTTATGATGGTGAGGAAAAAAACCATTGATGAGATTGGTTTACTTGATGAATCTTTCTTTTTATTTGGCGAAGATCTTGATTGGTGTTACCGTATAAAAGAAAAAGGATGGAAAATTGTTTACTTGCCAGAAACAAAAATTATACATTATAAAGGAAGCAGTACTCAAACGGCAGGTTTTGACAGTATAAAAGTGTTTTATCATGCCATGCAGATCTTTGTTAACAAACATTATCAGAAGGGTTTTTCCGTTATTCCCAGTTGGATTCTTTTATTAGGTATATGGATTCGCGGTGGATTGTCTTTTCTGGTAAAATTATTAAAGATGATTTCGGTTCCCGGAATAGATTTGCTATTTATCCAAATTTCATTATTATTATCAATTATTATAAAATTTAATAATGTAGATGTATGGTTTTCTTATGCTTTTATTAATTGTATTTATTCAGTGGTATGGCTGGTTTCCTTTTCATTTGTGGGTTTGTATTCGCGAGGAGTTAAAAATTTGTTTAAAGCCCTGGAAGGAATTATTGCTGGTTTCTTAGTAAATGCTTCAATAACATTTTTTCTTCCTCAATATGCATTTTCCCGTCAAGTTTTTATTTTAGCAGCTTTATTCAATTCATTTTTTATTCCTGGATGGCGGATATTACTGTTCTTAGCAACTAGTTCTTCTCATAATAGATTTTTTAATTTTATCAGCAGTTATATGTTTCAGAAAAGAGTACTCATTGTTGGCACTGATACTATGGCCAGAAGTATTATGAAAAGGATTGTTAACAGATCTACTCAAAAATATAATATTATTGGATTTGTTGCTTCAGAAAAAAATAATTTATTAAAAACTGAAATCAGTGGGAAACCTGTACTGGGAAGTTTGCGAGATTTAAAAAGGCTCATTATTGCACATAAGATCAATGAATTAATATTTTCACCAGAATCCATAGAAAGTAAATATTTATTAAATATTATCGTTGACACAAAAAAGCTTAATATTGATTTTAAAATTGTACCGGAAAGAGATGATATGATTATTGCTAACAGAAAAATTGAGAATTTTGATGACATCCCGTTAGTAGAATTTGATTACAAAATTTATCGTATTTCAAATCTTATTTTAAAAAGAGCTTTTGATTTAATTTTAAGCTTTGTATTTTTCCCTTTATTAATTCCTTTTTTTTTGTATATTTTAGTGTCATTAAAATATAGTATAAACAGAATTGATGTTTCAGATGGTATGGGTGGACGAGAAAAAATATTGGTAGTATTCAAGAACGGGAAAAAAACGCTATATAATCTGGGATTGGTAACGCTTTTATTTGAAATTATGAGAGGAAAACTTACTTTTGTGGGAACTGAATTAACTTTTTTTGATTCGAAAATCAAAGAATACGGTTTTAAACCCGGTTTGACCGGCATGGTTCAGCTGTATAATGGTAAATCAGATAAAGAAAAATTCAGATTAAATGAATTTTATTTGAGAAATTATTCTTTGATGCTGGATCTGGAAATATTGTTCAAATCAATCGTCAAAAAATTAATCTAGCTGGAGTCAGGGAGATATGTATGGCCAAGTTCATTTTAGAATTTGAAAAACCCATTGTAAAATTAGAAGAAAAAATCAATGAAATGAAAACCTACTCCAACGAGGAAAATGTAGAACTTTCTGATGAAATAATACGTTTGGAGAAAAAACTTAAAGTTTTGATGAAACAGACTTATTCGAATCTGGATCGCTGGCAGAGAGTTCAGCTGGCCAGACATCCGGACAGGCCTTACTCTCTGGACTATATTAATAAAATTTTTACTGATTTTATTGAACTCCATGGTGACAGGTATTTCAAAGATGATCCAGCTTTAGTTGCAGGCTTAGCAAAATTAGACGGCAAGCCTGTAATGGTTATGGGGCAGCAAAAGGGAAGAAATACTAAGGAAAAGCTATATAGAAATTTTGGGATGATGAATCCTGAAGGGTATAGAAAAGCTATCAGATTAATGAAGCTCGCTGCGAAATTTTATCGTCCGGTTGTTGTTTTAATAGATACACCGGGAGCATATCCTGGACTTGGTGCCGAAGAAAGAGGACAGGGAGAAGCAATTGCCCGTAATTTATTTGAAATGTCACATTTGCCTATACCAATACTTATTATTATTATTGGAGAAGGAGCCTCAGGAGGTGCATTAGGTATAGGTTTGGGAAATAAAACATTAATGATGGAAAACACCTGGTATTCTGTTATATCCCCGGAAGGATGCGCGGCAATTCTATGGCGGGATGCATCTAAAAGTAATCTGGCTGCAGAAGCCTTGAAATTAACACCTAACGATTTAATTGAATTAAACATCATTGATGAAATTATTAAAGAACCACTTGGAGGAGCTCACCGTGATCCAGATGCTACTTCATCGATATTAAAGAAAAGGATAAAATATCATCTTAACCAACTTTCACAATTTAATGCAGAAGAATTGATAAACTTGAGGATTGATAAATACAGTAAACTGGGATTTTATAAGGAATAAAAAAATGTCTGATAAAATTCATTTTTTTAAACACAGAGTACGGTATGCCGACACAGATAAAATGGGTGTTGTATATCATGCGAGATATTTTGAATGGTTTGAAGCTGCAAGAACAGAAATGTTACGAGATGCAGGTTTTCCTTATCAGAAGATAGAGGATTCAGGTTTATTTCTCCCGGTTATTGAAGCAAATTGTAAATACTTTCAGCCAATTGTTTATGATGAACTGGTGACAGTACAAACTACACTTCAGAGTTTTACAAAAGCTAAAATTTGGTTGGCATATGAAGTTAATATTGAAAATAATGATTTTCCCAAAGCAGAAGGGTATACTATTCATTGTTATATGAACAAGAGCGGAAAACCTGTGAGAGCTACCCCTGAACTTGTTGAATTTTTTAAATCACTGCATTAAATATTGAGGAGTTTTAATGGCAAAATTAAAAGTTGAAGATCTTGAAAAGATAAAAAACAAAACCAGAAAGATGACCAACATACGGGAAGGTGCCGGGAGGGGAAAAATCACTGTTCATATGGGTACATGTGGTATTGCTTCTGGAGCAAGAGAGATTATGAGTACACTATTGGATGAAATCGATAAAGCTGGAATAGATGATATTCTCATTAAAACCTCCGGTTGCGCTGGTTTTTGCAGTAAAGAACCTATGATTACCGTTGAATTAAAGGATAATCCGCCAGTGAAGTATGGAAATCTTACTCCTGAAAAAATGCAAGAAATATTCAAGAGGCACATCATAAGCGGTGACGTTGTAAATGATTATATTCTTGTAATAGGTAGTGAGAGAATGGGATAATATATGTTTACAAGGAGAAAGTATGCTTAAAAAAGAATTACTTGATATATTAGCATGTCCGAAATGCAAAGGTGATTTAGAATACGATACTGATAATAATAAGCTGATATGCAATAATTGTAGATTAAAATATCATATCAAAGATGACATCCCTATAATGCTTATTGATGAAGCAGAAAAATTTTAAATAGTATAGAAAAGAATCTGTAAATATAGTTTAACTATATTATATAAATAATCAAATTTTAATACCATAATTTATTTTGAAAGGAGAGTTTTATGAGTGATGAAGCGTATAATCCATTTAGTACTGCACAGGCTCAATTTGACAAAGTGTCACAAATACTTGAACTTGAACAGGGCACCAAAGATTTCTTAAGGAATACCATGCGAGAATATCATTTTAATATTCCTGTTCGTATGGATGATGGTACTGTAAAAGTTTTCAGGGGATTCAGAGTGCAGCACAATGATGCCAAAGGACCGTGTAAAGGAGGTATTCGTTTCCATCCACATGAAACAATAGATACAGTCCGCGCATTAGCCATGTGGATGACATGGAAATGTGCTGTTGTTGATATTCCTCTTGGCGGAGGAAAAGGTGGAGTGATATGTGATCCTCATAATTTGAGTTCACGTGAGCAGGAACAGCTCTGTCGTGGCTGGATTCGTCAATTAGCGAAAGTAATTGGTCCTGTACAGGACGTACCTGCACCAGATGTTATGACTAATGCACAGCATATGTTGTGGATGATGGATGAATATGAAGCAATTCAGGGAGGCCGTTATCCCGGAGTTATAACTGGTAAACCTGTTGGTTCAGGCGGTTCCTTGGGAAGAACTGAAGCAACAGGGTATGGTGTGATCTACACAGTTCGCGAAGCTTTAAAAGAAATGGATATTGATCCTAAAAATACAACCGCAAGTTTCCAAGGATTTGGGAATGTGTCCCAATATGCTATTGAACTGTATCAGCAGCTTGGTGGTAAAGCAACAGCAGCATCATTCTGGGATCAGGATGATCAAAAAGCCTACACTTTTAAGAAAGATTCCGGTTTGGATTTGGATGAGCTTTTACCTATAACAGATGTTTTTGGAAGTATTGATAAAGAAAAAGCCAAAAAATTAGGATATGAAATTCTGGATGGAAGTGCCTGGATTACTCAGGATGTTGAAATTCTTATTCCTGCTGCATTGGAAAATCAAATTAATGCTGAAAATGTAAATAAAATCAGTAAGAAAGTGAAAATTATTGCTGAAGGTGCAAATGGTCCAACTTCTATTGATGCAGATAAAGTTATTCAGGATCGCGGTATTTATATGATTCCTGACTTTCTTGCCAATGCAGGCGGTGTTACCTGCAGTTATTTCGAGCAAGTACAATGTAATATGAATTATTTTTGGGAGAAAAAAGAAGTTCTGGACAAACTTGATACTAAAATGACCAGTGCCTATCATGCAGTAAATGATGTAGCAAAAAAGAAAGATTTATATATGCGTGATGCAGCCTATGTTATTTCTATTGACCGTGTTGCTCAGGCATGCAAGAAGCGTGGTTGGGTTTAATCTGATATGATCGATCAATAGAAAAAACTGTAACAATGTAAGGGCGAAATTATAATATTTCGCCCTTATTATTTACACTGTTGTTTTATTATACATTATGTATTATATTTAAAATTATGGTGAAAAAGAAAAAACAAAATTATGCACAACATTTTGAACTTAAAGAAAGAGCAAAAGAACTCAATTGTTTATATAAGGTCGAAGAACTTCTGAGTGATACTAATATTTCTCTAAAAAAACTTTTCAAAAGTGTAATAGACATCATTCCATGTGGATGGCAATTTCCTGAATTATGTCAGGTGAGAATTATATATAAAAATAAAAAATTTGAATCTTCAAGTTATATTGAAACACCTTTTGTACAGAGTACTGATATCTTAGTCCAGAATGAATCTGTAGGTAAAATATTTGTATCATATAAAAAGGAAGTTCCCCTTACCAGGGGAAAATATTTTCTTAAAGAAGAAACAAAATTGATAAACACCATTGCAGATCGCATAGGTCATATAATTTTACACAAAAAATTTGAACGTGATGTAAATAAACTGGAACAGATTAAAAATAATTTTACAAACCAAACCGGAAAATGGAGAGCGATATTAGATACACTTAAAGAATCAGATAAAAAACTGTATGTGTATCTTTCAAGAAAGATGTTAAATTATCTGTGCTGGACAGGTATTGAGGAAGCTAAAGCACTGCTTGAGCAATTTGGATCGATCAAAAGGGTTAGAAAGAATGAAATCCTTGATGGTCTAAATTTCCCCAGTAAGAAACAAACCTGGGGACATATTTCAAATATTAGTAATAAAATATTTCAAGTTGCTTCCAGAAATTTAAAAGATGATCAAATTGTGGCATGTATACAGAAATGGATGCAGGAAGATAAATCAAGATTTTTAGTAAGAGCAATAGAGAATCAAAGTTCTCTATTATCAGAGTTGATAGACGCTATTATGCGTTATCGTTATATTGAATCAAAAGATATATCCCTCTCTCCCTTTATTATGAAGGGCTTATCCGTCTCTTTAGTACGGCGTTTCCTCTCTGATGATTTACGATTCATGAATATTGCAAAAAATTATATTGACGTTCATGATTATTTTGATCTTGTACAGCGTATTATATTTCCGGCTGGAAGTCAGGGCAAATTAGGTGGTAAAAGTGCAGGCATTATTTTAGCAAAGCAGATAATTGATAAATCCCGTGAATCTGAGGAATTATTAAAAGACTTGAAAGTTCCCAAGACCTGGTATATTACCTCTGATGGACTGACCAGTTTTATCCATTTTAATAATTTGGATGAAGTTATTGAACAAAAATACAAAGATAAAGAAGAAGTACGTATTGAATATCCAAATCTCATTCAAATATTTAAAAATTCATATTTCCCGCCTGAGATTATCAAAGGCTTATCTATAGCAGTAGATAATTTTGGTAATAAACCGATAATTGTGCGAAGTTCAAGTTTATTAGAAGATAGAGTCGGTGCTGTTTTTTCCGGCAAATACAAAAGTTTATTTTTAGCAAACCAGGGAAGTAAAGAAGATCGTCTGGAAGCACTGATGGATGCTATTGCGGAAGTGTATGCTTCTACATTTTCTCCGGATCCTATAGAATATCGGTCAGAACGAGGCCTGTTGGATTTTTATGAAGAAATGGGAATTTTGATCCAGGAAGTTGTTGGTAACAAGATTGGAGATTATTTTATCCCAACTTTCGCAGGAGTTGCATTCAGTAACAATGAATTTCTCTGGTCACCGCGCATAAGCCGTCATGATGGATTGATTCGTGCTGTCCCTGGTCTGGGTACCCGTGCTGTGGACCGGATTGCTGATGATTATCCTATCTTAATAGCTCCGGGCAAGCCTGAAATGAGAGTAAATGTCACCCCTGATGAAGTCTGTCGTTATTCCCCCAGAAAGATTGATGTTATCAATCTGGCCAAGAATTGTTTTGAGACTATTGAAATATCTGAATTACTTCAAAAGTACGGTGATGAATTTCACAATATCCATAATATTATTTCGATTTATAAAGATGGCTGCATACAAAGTCCATCTGCATTATTTAATCTGGATTTTGAAAAAAATAATTTGATAGTTACATTTGATGGCTTAATTAAAAGAACTCCATTAATAAAGCAAATAAAAACGCTTTTGAATGTACTAGAAGAAAAGATTGGCAACCCGATTGATATTGAATTTGCCCATGATGGAGAGAATCTATATCTCTTACAGTGTCGCCCTCAAAGTTACTTATTAGAAAGTGAACCGACTCCAATACCCAAAAATATTCCTGACGATGATATAATTTTCTCAGCAGACCGCTATGTTTCTAATGCATTAATTACTAATATTTTATATATTGTATACGTAGATCCAGAAGCATATCGACAAATTTCTAATATATCAGAATTAACAAAAATGGGTAGTATTATTGGAAAAATCAATAAATTGTTACCAAAACGTCAGTTTATCCTTATGGGGCCGGGACGTTGGGGAAGCAGGGGAGATATTAAACTAGGTGTCAATGTCACTTATGCAGATATTAATAATACCGCAATGCTTATCGAAATAGCACGGAAAAAAGGTCATTATATTCCGGAACTTTCTTTTGGCACTCATTTCTTTCAGGATCTTGTTGAATCATCGATTCGTTATTTACCTCTCTATCCGGATGAAGAAGGCACAGTTTTTAATGAAGAATATTTATTAAATTCTAAAAATATTATTTCTGAATTATTACCCAAATTTTCTTCATTTGCAAAAATAATACATATAATTGATATCCAAAAATTAAATAATGGTTCTAGCTTATGTGTCTCAATGAATGCTGATATTAATAAAGCTGTTGGTTTTCTTACTAAATAAGAAACTAATTAATTAAAAAATAAAAATCCCGTATTGATATATTTTAAAATTGTATACGGGATTTGAAGAATTTCAAATGCAGTATTTAAATTAAGTTTTTAAGATTTTTTCAACTTCTTTTTTATCTACATCCATTATGTATTGTATTCCACTAATTTTTTTGGCTTCTCTTGTTATAGCTGCAATATCATCTCGTGTTATATATTTAAGTGCAAACTTACGATTACCAGCCATTAATTGGCGTAGCCCCTGTGCTAACCGTTCATAATAAGTATAAAGGCCAATCGCTCCTGTAGGAAGTTTTTCGAATTCTTTATCACCTAATTCTTTTCTGAGCAAGCTTGAGGTTACAAAAATATCATCTTTAGAAGAACCAAATCTTTCAACGTATACAGGAAGCAAATTTTCTTCAATAGCACGTCCAATGGTTTTGCCTACCATGGCAGCAGCAATGGGAGCGCGGGCCATACCGATGAGCTTGACGAAAGGTGCACCCATGGACATGCCTTTGAATATCTGATCTTCAAAAGTGAATCCGCCTGCAACAGCTAAGGCAGGTACGTAATCACCTCTGTCGGCTATTTGTTTTGCATATGTATACAGCAGAGAATGTAGTTCAACAGGTGGTACACCCCATTCATTCATCATGCGCCAGGGACTCATACCGGTTCCACCGCCAGCACCATCAACAGTGAGAAGATCAATCTTATATTTTGAAGAAAAGGCAACAGCACGGGCTAGGTCGGCTGGCCGATAGGCACCGGTTTTCAAGAAAATGTACTTTGCACCAGCCTTTCTAAGTTCATCTACTCTTTTAGCAAATGACTTTTCAGTTACCATTCCAACCCGGGAATGTCGTTCAAATTCTTTAAAGGCACCATGCTCAAAAGCTTTGATAACATCTGGATCAGTTGGATTTGGTAGTACAACATACCCACGTTTATATAATAGCTGGGCTTTTTTTAAATCTTTTATTTTTACTTCACCTCCAATATTTTTTGCACCCTGTCCCCATTTAAGTTCTACACACTCAACACCAAGTTCTTGTATAGCATACTCTTGAACACCAAGTCGGGTATCCTCAACATTGGATTGTACAATAATTGCACCATAACCGTCACGCATATTATCTTTATAAAGTTTGACTCGACGTTTCAGATCATCAGTATCAACAACTTTACCATTTTTAATAACTGATTTTGGATCCATGCCAACTACATTTTCACCAATTGTCAATCCAGTACCAGCTAAAGCAGAACCAATAGCCAGTCCTTCCCAGTTGTTTTTGGCAACATTGGTTGATCCAATACCAGGAATAATCCAGGGATAACGAAATTTAATTCCCTTATCATGGCCGAATTTAACTTCAAGATTGACATTAGGGAAAATAGCTTTATCACTGTCTGCTTTTATTCCCTGGGCACCGACTGCTGTTCCCATGATATTGAAATGAGAAAAATCAACTGGATAGGTTTTTTCAGCAGCAGTAGTTATTACACCGAATGGTTGTGGATATATTACTTCATGACCTCTATATGCAGATTTCCCAATTTCACACATACCGATACAACCATCAACACAAGTAACACACATTCCGGATGAAGGGGTTATTGAGTCTTCTGTTCTATTCTTAGTGAGAGTTGCAGCAGATGAATTTATTTGAGAGAATGAATTTGCCTTCATACTCTACTCCTTTCTTTATATATTATTTTATATATTATTTTTATTTATTATATCTTAAGATAATAATATTAATCATTCTTAATCTCACAAGCGACACATGGGTCCATAAAGCACATCATATCATTAAATTTATCTTTTTCGAGACAGGGTGGACTTAAATTAGCACATGCACCACAAATTGCTTTCTCGGGTTCATTATACGTACACCTTAAATTACATGCTGGACAAATATATAAACAACCACCACATAAACGGCAAACATCAGATTTGATATCAAAAGGTGTTCCTATACTTCGGTTTTCACCACGTCCCCTGAAGCCAATAGCTTTAGCCATCATCTGTTCTTCACACATTCTAACACAGAGACCGCAAAGGATGCAGTCTTCATATTCCTGTTTGAAACGCTGTTGGTGCACCTCATATCTTGAAGCCAGATCCTGTATGGTTTTTGATTGAGGACAGGTAGCGAGCAGAAGTTCAATAATCATTTTTCTTGCTTTCACAACTCGTTCTGAAGCAGTACGCACGATGAGTCCTTCTTCAGCTGGATAAGTACATGAAGAAACCAATTTTGATTTTTCCCCTTTTCCAATTTCAACTACACAAAGCCGGCAGGCACCATAGGAAGATAGTGTTTCGTTGTAGCAAAGAGTAGGTATTGGAAATCCAAGAAATTTTGCCGCTTCCAGTAAGGTAGTACCTTCTTCAACTGATACTTTAAGTCCATTAATAGTTAAGGAAATCATACAGATTTTTCTCCTGCTGTTTTTTTGTATATATTATCCTTCGGTTGAGTGAATTCAAGATCACATCTCAGACATCTGCATGCTTCACGGGTAGCTTCCTCTATGGTTAAAGCCATTTCTACCTCAGCAAATCCACGTTTTCTCCATTCCACTGATGCTCTAGGAGTTTTAACTCTTTTGGTTACATCAGTCTCAGTTTTATTTTCACATTCAGGTGCAGGTTCAATATATTTCTCAGGTAACGATGGTGTAATAGGTTTCTTAAGATCCTCTCCTTTCACATAACGGTCTATCATCAATGCGGCGCGTTTTCCGTCTGCAATAGCATTCACAACCGTATCAGGGCCTCTTATAACATCCCCGCCTGCAAAGACACCGGGCTGATTTGTACAGAGAGTATTCTTGTCTGCTTGTATAGTGTCCCAGTTAGTTGTTTTTATCTGCATTGAACTGGCTACAGCAACGCAATCAACATCTGAACCTTCACTGATAGCAACGATTAATGAATCCAAATCGACGGTAAATTCTGTACCTGGTATTGGGGTAGGTCTACGCCGACCGCTGTCGTCTACATCACCAAGTCTGTTTCTGATGAGTTTTATAGCGGCTACATGTCCATTTTTTGAAATAATTTTTACAGGGGAAACTAAGGTCTCTAATTCTACTCCTTCTTGAATAGCAGCTTTGATTTCTTCTTCATATGCAGGCATTTCTTTTGAGGTGCGACGATAAAAAATTGTAACACTTTCTACATCTTTTTGGCGTAGTGCTACCCGGGCTGCATCAACTGCGGAATTTCCTCCACCAATAACACCTACCCGGCCTTTAGCATTCTGTTTTCCTTCTAGATTGAATGATCTAAGGTATTGAATAGATGGAAAAACTCCTTTTGAATCTTCACCATCAATATTTAAACGCCGGCTTTTATGCGCGCCTAATGCAAGAAAGACTGCTTTATATCCATCTTTAAAAAGACTCTCGATAGTAATGTCTTTACCTAAGACAGTACTTGTTTTTACAGTTATATTTTCATCAAGTATAGATGCGATTTCGCTTTCAATGATATTTCTGGGAAGTCTGTAGGCAGGTATAGCACTTAACATCATACCACCGCATTTTTTTTCTGCTTCAAATACTGTAACATTGTATCCTTTGAGAGATAAATAGTGAGCAGCAGTCAGACCAGCAGGACCGGATCCAATAACAGCAATATTAGGTATTGTTTCTTTTGCAATGGTCATTCTTACTGGTTTATATATTTCAGGATCGATTCGATCTGTAATAAAACGTTTAAGTGCACGAATGGCAATTGGATCTCCTCCTATAACTCCGGCTTTACATCTGTCTTCACATGGATGACTGCAAACCCTTGCACAAACTGATGGGAAAGGATTAGCCTCTCGGATTGTTTTATAGGCTTCTTCATATTCACCACGGGCAATATGCGCAATATATCTCCATGCTTCAGTATCCAGCGGGCAGGTCGATTGACAGGGTGCACCAACCAGAAATTTACACACACCTGCTGTACACTTAAATTTTTCTATATGTTCTATGTATTCTTCATAGAAGTATCGCAAGGTGGAAAGTACAGGATTTGAGGCAGTCTGACCTAATCCGCACATGGTTGTATCCTTAACAGTTTGAGCGAGTTCTTTGAGTAAATCTATCTTTTCTAACGTACCGTCACCTTTTGTAATATCTTCGAGAATTTCAAACATACGTTGAGTACCTTTTCTGCAGGTAAAGCATTTACCACAGGATTCATCTTTTAAAAAATTCATAAAATATTTTGCAACATCAACCATGCAGGTGTTTTCATCCATAACAATCATACCGCCGGAACCCATAATAGACCCTGCTTTTGTTAGACTGTCATAATCAATAGGAAGATCAAATTTACCGGCAGGAATGCAACCACCCGAAGGTCCTCCTGTCTGTACTGCTTTTATTTTTGCATTACTTACCGGTCCTCCACCTATATCATAAATTATTTCTTTAATAGTCATACCCATGGGTACTTCTACCAATCCGGTATTTTTAATCTTGCCAACAAGACTAAATATTTTTGTGCCGGAGTTATTTTTTGTGCCGATTTTTGAAAATTTTTTGGCACCTTTCAATATGATAACGGGTATATTGGACCAGGTTTCTACATTATTAATAGCAGTGGGTTGACCATTAATACCTTTTTGTATGGGGTAGGGAGGTCTTTGACGGGGTTCACCCATCTTACCCTCGATTGATCGCATTAATGCAGTTTCTTCACCGCATACAAAAGCACCAGCTCCTCTGGATAATTTGATATTAAAAGAAAATTGTGTACCCAGAATGTTCTTTCCAAGTATCCCCAGGTCGCATGCTTGCTGGAGAGCAATGACAAGATGTTTTATTGCCAGTGGATATTCATGGCGAACGTAAATTATTCCTTCTGTAGCACCAGTTCCATATGCTCCAATGAGCATACCTTCAATAATACTGTGAGGATTACCTTCAAGTATACTTCGGTCCATGTATGCACCTGGATCACCTTCATCAGCATTACAAACCAAATATTTATTACGACAATTGACTTGATTGGCAAGCATTTCCCATTTTAGACCTGTAGGAAAACCTGCACCACCTCTTCCACGAAGGCCAGAAGTTTTCACATCATTTATTACTTGATTATGGCTTCTGTTTGAAAGTACATTAATAAAAGCTGAATATCCATCCTGTTCAATATAATTGTAAATTCTGATAGGATCGATTTTTTCATTATGTCCAAGAATAGTACGGATTTGTTTTTTAAAAAAAGGAATATCGTCTTGTTTTTCTATACGTTCCCCAGTTTCCTGATTTATAAAAAGTAAATCATCCAGAATTTTTCTTTTATCAACAGCATCTATTATCCGAATCATATTGGGGATATCGATTTTTGGATAAAAAGTCCTGTAAGGCTCAATTAATATTGAAGGTTCCATTTCACAGAAACCATGACAGCCTGTAATAAGAAGATTGATTTTATCTGTTAAATTTTTTGCTAATAATTCACGTTTGGTAATTCGAATAAGATCATTAGCTCCACTTGCTTGTCCGCATGTTCCGGCTGAAATGACAATAGTGGGTATGTTAGGATCTTTGTCAATAGTAATTAGATTTTGAAGTTCCTTAAAATCAGTTATTGAGTTAAGTCTCTTCATATATTGTTTTATCCTATAATTATTATTGTTTTGAGATCTAACTAAAAATTTACTCCATTCAAATCAAGCATGTGTGATTTACAACCACGGCGGGAACAAATCTGTACCATTGCACCTTCACTGACAGCCATGGGCACCATTGGAGCACCACATTCAGGGCAGTTTGATGCACTAATCAGTTCTGCGTGGCAATGAGGACAGAAACTATGGATTATCGTTCCCATAGGTATTTTATGTTCGGAATTAATATTATAACTTCCATAAAGAGAGGATAACCAAAGAGAGCCGTGTTTATTTCCAAATGAGATGGTTATTCTAATTGAAGGATGTCCATCAATTTTATTCTCTGAATCCATGAGACTATGATTACAACGAGGGCATTTAACTTTAACAGAAAATATTCTTTGATCTTTTTGAATATCGACTTTATCAAGACCTTCAATTATCTGATTGATGATTTGTCTGACTTTTGTCTTAGCAACATTTGAAAAGTAATGACCATCAGCAACAACGATTGGACCAAGTGCGCAAGCTCCCAGACAGTTTACAGTTTCCAAAGAAAATTCTTTGTCTGGAGTTGTCTCACCGGGAAGTATACCAAGTTGATGCTGGAATTCTTCGGCAATATTAGGTGCACCACGAACATGACAGGCTGTACCAAGACAGACAGATATTAGATGTTTTCCTCTGGGTTTAAGGTAGAATGATTTGTAAAAAGTAGCAACTCCATATATGTCGACAAGAGAATGCCGTGTCTTATCAGCTAATATTTTCAATAAATTTTCAGGCAGATAGCCATTTTGCCTTTGAATATCCTGAAGCATAGCTATTAAAGCTCCGGGTTGATTTTTTCGTTTTTCTATAATTTTTTCAATATCATTGATTATTTCCTGAGCCATATGAGCTCCTCTTTGATATTAAATCAAAAGGCAGTAAATTACTATTTACCGCCTCCTAAAAATTATTAATTATAGTGAAAAATTAATGTTATTTTGTCTAGTATATACATTATCGGATGATGAATAAATTTACTTTTAATGTACATAATTTTTATTTATATGTCAACAAAAAAATTTATATGTAATATTTTCTGTATTATAAATATAATATTCAAATAAAACTTGCATTTATATCCTGAATTTACTAAATTAATTTTCATTATTCGACATAATATCACGGAGGTGAGTGTAATCATGCCCATAAAAGAGATAAAAGTAACGGAAGCAATAGTTAGAACCTATACAGAACGACTTTTAGATTCAATTGATCTAGATGTGGCAATTGTTGGAGGAGGCCCTGCAGGTCTGATGGCAGCTGCTGTTTTAGCTGAAAACGGCGCAAAAACAGCCTTATTTGAAAGAAAATTAAGTATAGGAGGTGGTATGTGGGGTGGTGGTATCGGCTATAATGTAATTGTGGTGCAGGAAAAGGCAAAATATATTCTCGATAAACTAAAAATAAATTATAAGAAATTTGATGAAGGGTATTATACTGCTGATTCTATTGAAAGTGTATCTAAGTTAATCTCCTGTGCAAAAGATAATGGAGCAGAAATATTCAATTTAACCACTGTTGAAGATGTAGTGGCAAAGCAGGGAAAAATCTGCGGTCTGGTGCTTAACAGAAGTCCCATAGAAATGGCTCATTTGCATATTGATCCTATCACCATACAAAGTAAATTTGTCATCGATGCAACCGGACATCCGGCTGAAGTCGCAAATATTATTTCAAAAAAAGTTGGTCCCTTAAAAACAGAAAAAAAATCCGTAATAGGGGAGAGGTCTATGTTTGCAGAAGACGGAGAAAAATTTGTGGTTGAAAAAGTTGATGAAATTTTTCCTAATGTTTATGTAGCCGGAATGTGTGTGGGAGCTGTATATGGAGGACCACGTATGGGACCTATTTTTGGGGGTATGTTAATCAGCGGTGAAAAAGCAGCTAAATTGATTTTAAAACGTTTACATTAATTATAATAGTTGAATCAAAAATTCAAAATTATTGGCAAATCCGGGATATCAGAAGGCAGAATATTCAATTTTAAAACGATATCGTCAACTCAGGAATGGGCAGTTGAAAACCTGCATCAGCTGAGAATAGGTGATGTGATATGGACAAAAAATCAAACTGCTGGTAGAGGGCGGTTAAATAAAAACTGGATCTCTCTTCCTGATACCGGTTTAACTTTTAGTGTAATCTTACCGTCATATACTGATAATGATTTAAATATAGTCTTGTGTCAAATTTTAGCAGTAACTGTTGGAAATTTACTGGAATTACAGAAAATTGCTTATTCTTATAAATGGCCGAATGATATTTTAGTTGATAAAAAGAAAATAGCAGGTATTATTGCTAATTATATAAAAAAAGGGGGGGTTATTATTGCAGGAGTAGGCTTAAATGTTAATTTAACCAATACTCAGATTGATTCTTTACCTGTCAGGCAACCTATAATATCTCTTTATATTCTAAAAAATAAAACCTTTAATCTTAAAAGTCTACTATTGAATTTCATTGCACTATTAAAAAACAATCTAAATAAAATTAATTCTGACGGCAGCATTTATTTTGTAAATATACTAAGAAAGCATGATTATTATATAATCGGTGACAAGTTGAGATTGAAGATTGATAATCACTTTGTACAAGGAACCTATCAGGGCTTTGATGATCAGGGGCGTTTAAAGATCAAAACATCCAAATATCAAATTCAAAAATTCTGGTCCGGAGAAATAGTAAAACCATGAAAGATTATCTACTTGAAAAATTTAAATCCTCTTTATACATTATTCTTGATCCGCATTTTATCGGTCAAAGGAATTTAGTTGATACATGCTATGAAATTATTCAAGGTGGTGCTGATATTATACAACACAGAGATAAAACAGCAAGTGATGAAAAATTCTTCAGAAATACTCAATTAATTTACGATATTACGAAAGATAATAATATTCCCTTAATCGTCAATGACAGAATTGATATAGCTTTAGAAGTTGGGACAGAAGGTATCCATTTAGGAGCATTGGATTTTCCTCTTACCAGGGCGAGAGAAGTTTGTGGAGAAGAAAAAATAATTGGTTTTTCCGTTCATAACATGGATGAATTCAATAGATCTCGGGAAGCAGATTACTTAGGAATTGGGAGTATCTTTCCAAGCAAAACTAAAACAAATGTTAACGTATGCGGATTAGAATTTCTTAAAAAAATAAGAAACAAAACCGATAAACCTTTAATTGGGATTGGGGGTATTAATGATCAAAATTTTATTGAGGTTATCAATAACGGCGCTGATGGTATTGCTCTGATTTCTTCTATCTTTTCTTCAAATAATGTAATTACAAAAGTTAACGAATTTTCAGAATTACTAAACAAAAGGAGATTCAGTAATGGTTAAGAGTTTCAATGATATTAAAAATAATGTCATTCAAAAGGGCGGAGCAAAGATTGCTGTCGCAGGAGCTGAAGGTGAAGCTGTATTGGAATCTGTGAAAAAAGCCAGTGAAAACAAAATAATTGATCCGGTTTTGATAGGAAATGAAGAAAAAATCAAGAAAATTGCCCAAAAAATTGATTTTAATCTAAGTCATGTAGATATTATTCACGAAACAGATGAAAATAAAATTGCTCAGAAAAGTGTGGAACTGGTTCATAATGACATATGTGACGGATTGATGAAGGGTAAAGTCAGCACTCCGGTTGTATTAAAATCAGTTTTGGACAAAAAATTTAATCTAAGAACTAAAAATTTGCTCAGTCATATTGCCGTATTAGAAGTTCCGTCTTATCACAAGCTGATTATGATAACTGATGGCGGTATGGTTATTAAACCTACATTTCAGCAAAAAAAAGAAATCCTGAGAAATGGTGTGAATGTTTTCCGTAATTTAGGCATGAAAAAACTGAAAGTTGCGGTCTTAGCAGCCATTGAAAAAGTCAATTCCGAAATGCCTGAGACAATAGATGCACAAAAATTGGCTGAATTGTCTGAGCAGGGTGAGTTTTCGGATGTGATCATTGAAGGTCCTATGGCAGTAGATATTGCAATGTCAAAAGAAGCAGCAAAGGTTAAAGGTGTTGACAGTAAAATATCCGAGGATGTAGATATATTCTTAGTACCGGATATAGCCTGTGGAAACATTTTTGCCAAAGGATTATGGCATTTTGCCCATGCCAGAATAGGTGGCCTGATTGCAGGGGCAAGAAAACCGATAATACTTCTTTCCAGATCAGATAATGCTGAGACAAAATTAAATTCTATTGCCTTATCCATATTAACAAACTGAGAAACACTATGAAAGAAAAAATAAATCTTGACTGTAAGTTCTATAAAGGTGATATGCCCTGTATATATCATAAAAAATACGGTGTACACTGCAGAGATTGTCAGTATTATAAAAAAACAGATAAAAAAATACTGATAATTAAACTTGGTGCGATTGGAGATGTAATCAGAACTACACCAATTCTTCATCGATTAAAAGAAGAGTATCCTCAGTCCCAGATTCATTGGATCACCCATTCTCCTGAAATTCTTCCTGCTTCGTTTATCCATAAAATATATAAATACAACTTTAACAACACTGAAATCCAAAAATATACCAAATTTGATATTTCAATTAATCTTGATAAAGACCGGGAAGCATGCGCTCTTCAGAATCAAATTAAGGCTATAAAAAAATTTGGTTTTAAACTGCTGCACGGGAATTGTCATCCAATTGACAAAAAAGCAACCTCTAAATGGCTAACTGGTTTATTTGATGATTTAAATAAAGAAAATACAAAAAGTTACATACAAGAAATATTTGAAATCTGCGGATTTACGTTTAATGGTGAAGAATACATACTCGAAATTAAAAATCAGAATAAATTTTCACTTCCCAGTGATCAACATATAATCGGATTAAATACCGGCTGCGGGAAAAGATGGACAACCCGGTTATGGCCGGAAGATTATTGGAAACAACTCGCTACCTTATTAATAAAAAAAGGATATTTTGTTTTACTTCTTGGCGGAGAACAGGAGCATGAAAAAAATAAACGTATTTCTACAGCTACAGGTGCTGAATATCTTGGTCATTTTCATTTAACTGATTTCATTGATCTAATGAATCAATGTCGTATAATTGTTACACCAGTAACCATGGCTTTACATTTAGCTCTGGCATTAAAAAAACAAATCATCTTATTTAATAATATTTTTAATCGTTATGAGTTTGAGCTATATGGCAGAGGCAAGATAATTGAGCCTCCAGTTGAATGTAAAGGTTGTTTTAAAAATAAATGTGATAAACAATGTATGGAATTAATTAAACCAGAAGAAGTTTTAAAAGAAATAAAAGATTTAATGTAGATGAATATAAAATTCTTTAAGATCTTAAAACCCGGTGATTTTATTGTAAGTTTTATAATTATATTATTTGTTATTATTCATTATTCCCTTATATTTATCACACCAGATCAAACAAAAATAGTGGAAATTATTGATTACCAAGAAAATGTGTACCGTTATCCGATCAGTAGTAATAATACAGTTGTTGTGCCCGGTCCGTACGGAAATACAGAAATTCAAATACAAAAAAGAAAAGTATGGGTACTAAATGCCAGTTGTCCCTATAAAATATGTAAACAAATGGGCTCTATCAAACAAAAAGGAGAAATAATAATCTGTATTCCCAATAGATTGTTAATACAGATAAAAGGGAATAATTTCGAACTGGACGGCATATCCAGGTAATGAGTCTTTTTACCTGCATAACAGACAGTGAATCAAAAGCTTAAAATACTATGAAAAATAAAACTGTAACAATATCACTTCTGATTGCTATTGCATCCATACTTTTCACAATTGAAAATATGATTCCCACACCATTACCCTGGTTTAGGTTAGGTTTTTCCAATATTATCACTCTTTTAGTTTTAAAATGGTGGGGAATTAAAGAATCTCTTATTGTAGTATCAATGAGAGTCTTCTTGGGTGGATTATTATCAGGTAAATTATTTAATCCGTTGTTTATTATTTCTTTATCCGGTGGTCTTACTTCTGCGATTGTTATGGGATTTCTGATAATATACTGCGGTCAGCTTTTCAGTATTATCGGAGTGAGCATTGTAGGGGCAGTAGTAAAAAATATCACCCAATTGTTTACTGCTTACTTGCTATTTATGAAAAATATATCTATTTTTTCTCTGATACCGATTTTTATGGTAGTTTCCTTAATATCTGGAGCTATTATTGGTATCATTACATATGTCATAGATGAAAAACTAAAAATACGACCTGAAAGTTATGAAATATCAAAATAAAATTATTTTTTTTATTATTCTGTTTCTTGTGTGTTTTAATATTTTTTGTGCGTATTATAATACCTTTTATAACGCAAAAAAATATTATCATACAGCCTATCAGGAAATTAAAAAACTTAATTCTGCTGAATTGAGTAACAAAGCTCGTCAAAATTTAGACATGTCAATTGAGAAATCACTTAAATTATTGGAATTATATCCAAAAAGCAAATATGTAGATGATGCTTTGTTACTTTTGGGTAAATGTTTTTATTATAACAATAATTATTTCAGAGCCAGAGGATATTTAAATCAGTTGATCAAACTGCAACCCCAGAGTGAATTAATTCCTCAGGCTAAGCTTTGGTTAATTAAAATTGACATTGATGATGAAAAATATAATCATGCTGAATTAAAAATAAACAATTTCCTAAAAACAAATATACCAGATAATATCAAAGCTGAAATTTATTTTCTAAACGCAAAATTATATATTAGAAACAATAACTATCAGGAAGCAATAAATTATTTCAACAAATCGATACAAGTAAATAATACATTACGACCGGAAGCTTTATATGCAATTGGTTTAATATATGATTCACTTAATAACTATCAACAATCAACCAATTATTTTAAAAAAGTTTTTAAATCGAATCCGGGTGAACCATATATGTTTAATGCTCAGCTTAACTACGGAATTGCTCTAAAAAAACAAGAAAAAATTGATCTGGCATTACAGAATTTTGATGAATTATTATTAAAAGATATAAATGAACTGCAAAAAGCAAAAGTTCATCTGCAAATAGCTGAATGTCTGATGTTACAGGAAAATTTTCAAACTGCTTTACTTGAATATGAAGATATTATTGTTAACTATCCGCAGACAGAAGAATCATCTAGTGCATATTTTAAATTAGGCAATTTTTTTGAACGGAGAATGAACTATAAAAAATCTTTACAAAACTACATTCAGGCAGAAAAAGAGTTTCCCAAATCAGAGTATGCAGATTCTGCTAAAACCCGTCAAAATGCTTTATTTAAATTATTAGCATTACAAAAAGTTATCACGGTAAGTTTACATGACACTTCTGAGACCAAACAAATCAGTAATAAAATATTTTTTCCAGAGCAGGACAACAATTATTTTTCCCCCGATACCAGCACAGTATCCTTAGTTACACGCGATAAAAAGGAAACTGAGGTTAATCAAGAACATGCGGAAGAAAAAAGAGAGGAAACTGATGATAAGCGTCTGCAACATCAAACGGATTTCAGACAATCACAAAAAACAAATAAAAAAGAATCGAAAAGGCCTACAGAAGTAGTCAATCCTGAAATAAATAAATTAGATATCAATAAACTGGATAAAAATTTATTTTTACTTGGTGAAATCTTTATGCTGAATTTTAACAAACCGGATTCAGCGTTAGCAAAATATAAATATATAATTGACAATCTTCCTGAAAGTGAATATACTTCCAAAGCATACTATAATAGTGCGTATATTTATAATACCATAAAAAATGACAGTCTCAAAGCTGATAGTTTATATAACTATATTATTGAAAAATATCCAGATTCTGAATCAGCAGCCCGTGTGAAAATGAAACTTGGAAAAGAAATACAGAAATCTGAAAATCATATAATCATGGAACTGCATAAACAAGCCGAAGAATTTATGTTAGATAAAAATAACCCTCAAAAAGCCTGTAAAATTTATAAGAATATAATAAAAAAATATCATAATTCTGAGTTAATTCCCAAAATATACTATTCACTGGGATGGTGTTATGAGAATAAACTGGATTCCTTAACTGCTGCTTACACAGTATATGATTCACTGCTTAGTAAATATCCTGATTCAAGATATTCAAAAAAGATACAACCAAAAGTTCAACAAGTAAAAAAATCAGAAAAGGAACAGGAAAAAACTGAAGATACGGAAACTTCAGTATCAGCTGATTCTACGCAAAAAGAAAATGATGAAATCTCTGCATCTGATGCAGCCGTTTCTGAAAAAGACACTTCAAACCTGATAAATAATGATCAGCAGTTATTAGATAAAACAGATGATAGTGAGGAAAATAAAAAAACAAACGACAAAGAGAACAAAAAAGAAAAAACTGCAGAAGAAAAATCGCAACAAAATAAAATAATTCCGAGAAGTTAATTGTTACCTTGGATAAAATTATGAAAACAATATTACTACATAAATGTCTGATAATTAAAAATATACCTATTACAAAAGATATTTATAAAATAAGCTTTAAAAGTCCGGATATTGCATTGAATTCTTCTCCTGGTCAATTTCTCCAGTTGCGAATAACTGAAAATTTAGATCCTTTTTTAAGACGCCCCTTTAGTATTAGCAGAGTAGATAAAAAACGTGGCATTATTGATATTCTCTACAAAGTTATTGGCCGTGGTACTGAATTGATGACTCATTCTAAGAACAATAATTTGATTGATGTTGTTGGCCCTCTGGGAAACAGTTTTGATATTGAAGGTGATTTTCAGAAAGCACTTATTGTAGCCGGAGGCATAGGATGTGCTCCGGTTTTTTATCTTATCGATGAACTTATAGAAAAAAATAAAAATATTAAACTGATATTCGGATCAAAAACCAGAAAACAATTAATCGATTTTAACGAATATGGAAATAAAATTGATGTATCGATCTGTACTGAGGATGGGTCCTGCGGAACCAAAGGATTAGTTACAGATATTATTCTTAAGGAAATCCCGGATTCATCTGGTTCTGTACAGGGATTTGCCTGCGGACCAAATCCTATGTACAAAGTAATTCAGGATTTATTTTCAGTATCAAAGTCAATCCCCTGGCAGGTCTCAATGGAAAGCAGAATGGCATGCGGAACCGGGGTATGTCAGGGGTGTGCAATTAAAATGAAAACAAATGGATATAAGCTTGTATGTTCACAGGGACCTGTATTTAATCTAAAGGATATTAATTTCAATGGTTGATCTATCCGTCACAATTGGTTCTTTGAGACTAAAGAATCCATTATTACCTGCTTCCGGTACTTTTGGATATGGCACTGAATTCATGAAATTTTATGATGTAAATCAATACGGTGCTATAATAACAAAATCACTCACGCTTGAACCACGATCAGGCAATACAATGCCCAGAATTGCTGAAACTAACTGTGGATTACTGAATTCGATTGGTCTGGCAAATGTGGGTTTGGATGTTTTCATAAATGAAACTCTGGGAACATTACAACATATAACCTGTCCAATTATTGTAAACATTGCAGGAAGTACAATCGATGAATATATTGCAGTCGCCAGACAATTATCATCATTACCTCTAATAAAAGGAATTGAAGTAAACATATCCTGCCCTAATGTCAAGCAGGGAGGAATGGCATTTGGCACTGACCCCAGGATTACCAGCAAAATAGTCAGCAGTATACGTGAAGTATTTAATAAAACTTTAATTGTTAAACTCACCCCTAACGTTACTGATATCGGGATCATTGCCAGATCTGCTGTAGATGCAGGTGCTGATGCTTTGTCTTTAATCAATACTGTGCTGGGAATGCGTATAAATATTAACACTAAAAAACCCCTATTAGGCACCATTACCGGAGGACTTTCAGGACCGGCTGTTAAGCCAATAGCCCTGGCAAAAGTATTTCAGGTTGCCAGAAGTGTGAATGTACCTATAATAGGGATAGGAGGAATTACATCCTGGGAAGATGTTATCGAATTCTTAATCGCTGGAGCAACAGCGGTTGAGATCGGCAGTCTGCATTTTATTGATCCTTCCGGCCCGCAACTCATGCTGGAGGGAATAAGAAATTACTGTAAACAAAATTCAATACATAAAATCACAGAACTTATCAATTCATTGGAGTCGGAAAACAATGACTGATCTTATTGATCTTATAAAAAAAAGACGCAGTATACGAAAATTCAAGGAAAAACCAGTAGAAAGAGATAAAATTTTAACCTGTATAGAAGCTGCTCGATTTGCTCCTTCTGCTGAAAATAAACAGCCCTGGCGTTTTTTAATTTTAGATGATGCTGACATTAAAAAGAAATTTTGTAATGCTGTATTTTCCGGAATATATGCTGCAACCGGCTGGGCAAAAAAAGCACCGGTTATTATTGTCATTATTGCCGATATTGATTTTTTAGCTCACAGAATAGGGGGGAAGGTGCAAAAAGTACCTTTCTATTTTATTGATATCGGGATAGCAGGAGAGCATTTGGTTTTGCAGGCACAAGAACTGGGGCTGGGTACCTGCTGGATTGGTTGGTTTAATTTTAATAAAGCTCAAAAAATATTAAACATTCCAAAAGGAAAGAAAGTCTGCCAGTTATTAGCTTTAGGGTATCCGGATAAGAAAAAAGGAGTCAGAAAAAAGGTAAAAAAACAAGAAGAGATAACCTTTTTTAATACCTGGGGAAATAATGGTTAGTAGTTCTTAGTTATGTGTTATTGGTTGAAAATCGGTAAAAGAAATTTTTGAAATTCGATATTTAAATATTTCTCAAAAAAAAGGAATTATAATAAAGCAAAAAGGGCTACATGATCAGAAGAAATGAGTTTTTACAAAGATTATTGGTAGCAATCATTGGTATACCAATGATTATCCTTTTATCATTGTATGGAAAAATTCCATTTTTAGTCTTAATTAGTTTTATCATGGTCGTTTCTTTATGGGAATTTTACAGTTTTAGCTCCATTATAAATAAAACTTTGTATAAGATTATTGGGACAATTGCTCTCCTTTTAATCAATACAGATTTTTATTTATATTCCGGTGAAAATTTTTATTTTATTATTACTGCTGCTATTATTCTGATAATCCTTGTTGAATTATTTTCTGGTAAAGACAATGCAGTACTTAATACAGCAGTACCGATCTTAGGTATTGTCTATATGCTTTTTTTTACATTTTTCATTGTAATCCGAGAACATGTTTTTTCTGATATACATAATTACTCTTATGGCGGGTATGTTATAATTTTTATATTCACCATTCTTTGGTCATTTGATATATCAGCATACATTTTCGGTTCAATATGGGGAAAGCACACCCTCTATCCACAGATAAGTCCGAAAAAAACCTGGGAAGGCACTATTCTGGGGATCATAACAGCATCTCTAATTTCTTTAGTTATAAATCGCTATTTAAACATTACTCTCTCACATATTACCTGTTTATTTTTTACATTGACACTTTGTATTACAGCGCAGTTAAGTGATCTGGTGGAATCAATGTTTAAACGCGACTGTCAGATTAAAGATTCTTCGAAAATATTGCCCGGTCACGGCGGTATTTTTGACAGGTTCGATGGATTTTTTCTTGCAGCACCTATGAGTTATCTGTTCATTAAAATATTTTTTTAAATTGACAAATATTTCTTTTTTTTGTATATTTTATTCCTCTTAATTAATCATATGCCTCCGTAGCTCAACTGGATAGAGCAACGGCCTTCTAAGCCGTAGGTTTCAGGTTCGAGTCCTGACGGGGGTACTACTCATGAATATTAGTATATTTCATAATAAATATATTTTTTAGTCACGGATACACA
>CAZETW010000010.1:0-16846 GCA_964515295.1 uncultured bacterium
AAAAAAAAATTAATATTATTTTATAAAAGGCGGTCAGCGGTCGGCGGTCTGCGGTCAATTTAGAGTGTCCAGCTGACCCTAAGACACTAGGACTCTAAGACACTTTGTTAATGAATAATGTATAGTGTATAATGTATAATGATCACTCGAAGCCCCTTTAGCCCCAAGATATTTATAGTAATAAGGCTCCATATTATATATTAAACAACTTGTAAATATCTATAAAAATTATTATTTTAATACTCTACAAAAAAATAATGTCATCGTACGTATTGATCAGAGGAGAGGACCATGAAAAAATGTTTGTTATTTGTTTTGGTTTTTTGTTTTTTGATTACTAATCTTTTTGCTGAAGAGAAAGCAACTTTTATCCGCTATCCCAGTTTGAATCCACAGGGAGACAGAATAGCATTCTGTTACCAGGGTGATATCTGGACCTCTGATATTGACGGATCCTTACCGGAACGCATAACCATTCACGAAGCGTACGAAACCTATCCGCAATGGAATCCGGAGGGCAATTATATTGCCTTTTCCAGCGACAGATACGGAAATCATGATGTGTATAGTATTCCCAGTAAGGGAGGGGTACCTGAAAGGCTCACTTATCATTCTTCCGGAGATGCGGTAAGCGACTGGAACAGCGATTCCGGGATCATTTTTACCACCAATCGTACATATAGACAGATTGAATGGGATTCCGAAATACATGCAGTAAATGCTGAAGGCGGAACACCGGAAAGGATACTGGCTGCACTGGGAAGCCAGGCTGTAGTTTCTCCGGATAACCGGTATGTTGCATTTACCAGAGGAAGCTGTCGTATATCCAGGGAACAGTATACTGGACCGGCCAATAAAAATATCTGGATTTTTGACCGCAAAAATAAGGAGTATAAACGCATAACTCAGTTTGAAGCCCAGGATATTTATCCACAATGGGCTGATGCCCAGACTCTTTATTTTCTCAGCAGCAATAACACTGGCAGATACAATCTTTACAGGGTTGCTATAAATGAAGATCAGAACAATCCGGAACAGATAACAGATTTTACTGATGACGGAATTCGTTCCTTTGATGTTAACAAGCATAAAAATATAATTGTCCTGGAAAGAAAGACGTCCCTTTATACCATGGATACAGACGGCAATAATATCAAAAAGATTGATCTGAAGGTTGGAACAGATTACAGGTTCGATCCGATTGAACATAAGGTTTATTCCAGTGATATAAATGATTATGCTGTTTCCCCCAATGGTAAATACAGTGCTCTGGTAATAAGGGGAGAAGTTTTCATTACTGAAAATCATAAGGAAAGAAAAAAGACTGTCAATATCAGCAATTCACCCTGGAGAGACATAAATCCTGTATGGACAAGTGATACAACTCTTATGTATTTATCTGACAGAGAAGGGCAGTATGAGATTTATTTTGTAAAATCAACAGATCCGGAAGAAACAGATCTTCTTAACAGTTTAAAAAGAGAGACTGTCAGACTCACTGATACAGATATAGATGAATCCTCTCTAACTATTTCTCCGGATCGGAGAAAAGTTACTTTCTTAAGAGGAAGGGGCACAATAATTGTAGCAGAATTATCTAAAAAACCTGAATTAAAAAGTGAGAAGATCCTCCTGGACGGCTGGGCAACACCCGGAGGACTGGTGTGGAGTCCGGACAGCAAATGGCTGGCCTACTCTCTGGATGATCTTAACTTTAACAGTGAAATTTATATTCATCCTGCTGACAACAGTCTGGATCCGGTAAATGTAAGTATGCATCCCCGCTCAGACAGTAATCCGGTCTGGAGTCCGGACGGCAGTAAAATTGCCTTTACATCCGTACGAAATAATCTGGACAGGGATGTGTGGTTTGCCTGGTTGAAAAAGAGTGATTGGGAAAAGACAGAAGAGGACTGGCTGGAGGCAGAAGATGAATCTGAAAATGATAAAAAAGAAAAAGATAAAAAAAAAGATGAAGAAGAAAAGGAAAAAGCTGAACCGGTAAAAATTGATCTGAAAGATATTCATGAACGGCTGGTGCAGGTTACCGCTCTTCCCGGTGATGAATCCAGTATCCAGATATCCAAAGACGGAAAGACATTTTATTTTACTGCACCCAACCCGACAGGAGCAGGAAGAGATCTCTTTACTGTCAAATGGAATGGCAAAGATATCAAGCAGATTACTCAGGGCGGACAAAATCCGGTGCAGGTATGTTTTGGGAGTAAAGCTGCCTATCTTTATTATTTAAGCAAAGGAAGATTGAACCGGCAAAAAGCTGGGAATGGTGATAGAGAATCAATTGCATTCTCAGCCCGTATGAGCATTAATCATAAACAGGAACGGGAACAGATTTTTGAGGAAGCCTGGCGGACACTCAGGTATGGTTTCTATGATCCTGAATTTCACGGAAGAGACTGGGCTGAACTGAAAGATAAGTACAGAGAGTGGGCCTTACAGGCTTCTACAAAACAGGATTTCATAGATGTGTTTAATATTATGCTGGGACAGGTCAATGCAAGTCATATGGGGCTTTACGGCAGAGACAGAGCTGAAACTCAGCAGGAGAAGACAGGTCTGCTGGGAGTTGAAATTAAACCGGAGAAGAAAGGAGTTAAAATAGTAAGAGTTGTACCGGATTCCCCGGCTGATAAAACCTTCAGCAAGCTGTATACTGGTGAAATGATCACTGCGGTCAATGGTGCGCCATTAACAGAAGGAGTGAATTTTTATGCTCATTTAACCAATACGGTGGACGAGAAAATACTCCTTACTGTACAGGACACAAAAGGAAATTCCAGAGAAGTCAAAATACGGCCGACATCAAATCTGCGCACGGAACTGTACAATGAATGGGTTGACACCAAACGTTCTTTTACAGAAAAATTGTCTCAGGGTAAAATCGGATATCTTCATATTCAGGGAATGAATCTGCAGAGTTTCGAAAGATTTGAACGTGAGTTTACTGCCGCAGGTTTTGGGAAAGAAGCAATTGTCATAGATGTCCGCTTTAACGGAGGCGGATGGACCACAGATTATCTGATGTCAGTACTTAATGTTGATCAGCATGCCTATACTATTCCCAGGGGTGCGGCAGAGGATCTCAAAAAAGAACATGAAAAATTTGCCAATAAGTATCCTTTTGCTGAAAGACTTCCCTTTTATCCCTGGATGAAACCCTCGGTTGCCATTTGCAATGAATCCAGCTATTCCAATGCTGAGATTTTTTCTCATGCTTATAAGACGCTGGATATCGGTACATTAGTGGGTAAACCAACCTTTGGTGCAGTTATTTCCACCGGAGGCAAGGGATTAATAGATGGTTCTTTTGTGAGGCTTCCGTTCAGAGCCTGGTATGTAAAGAAGACCAGGGAAAACATGGAACATGGATCGGCAGTTCCTGATATAATTGTTGATAATGACCCGGGATGCAGAGTTGAAAACAGAGATCCGCAGCTGAAAATTGCTGTGGAACTTCTGATGGAAAAGATCCAATAAATGTTATATAATACTGGTATGATAGTTAAGATTAAAGGGTGTAATCAAACTCAGTAAAAGGGGAGATACTCATCATGGAAAGAAAAAATGCTATTGCTCAATGGGCATTTGATACCCGGCCTATTCTGGGACGTTTTCATTTATGGCTGGAAGATGTAAAGACAGAAGGGGAAAGTAAACATCACATATTAAGCAGAAGCATATCCTTTGTTGATGAGGGAATGGAACGGCTCTTTGTTATGACTGCAGCAGTTACAGCTTTAGGGACTAAGTTATTCGGCAGATATGGTGAAGGAAAAGGAGCAGAGAAAAAGGAGTTAAATCAGGTAAAAAAGGATGCAGATGCCATCTCAGCCTATGCAATGAGTGAAAGTCTGTGGTATCTGTCCCGGTCAATACCGGAGAATCATGCAATTATGGTATATCTGGGTGAGGGATTAATGCCCAAGGCAGGAGAAACACCGGAAATGGGTTCTAATCCTATGCTGGGATTCGGAAGGATTTATGCCAGACCGCAGGTGGCAAAATTTCTGGAGGTGTGTGTTCAGAAACTGATCAACGATCAGAACTACGGCTGGGAAGATTTTCGTCAGGAGATAACTAATGCAGGCATTACCATCTGGGGGGCTGCTATTGACACACTTGAAAATACGTCCCGTTTTGCAAAAGGCAGTCCAACCGGTCCTATTACTGTTTTGCATCTGTTTGATCAGCCTCTTACCATAACCAAACCATATGAAGGGTATATGGGCAATTTAGTGATACCAAAAGAGATAGTGGAAAAAGCTGCAGAAAAATCCTTATTGATTGATTACTTCACTCCCCGGAAAACTGTTTTAGATGCAATAAAATTCACCTATCCAGGTATAAAAAATGAAAATATACATGTATGGACGTTAAGAGGCAAAAGCAGAGAAGCGCGTCTGGGTGAATTATGGCAGGAATGGGAAAGCCTGGGTGTGCATCTGGTTGAGGATGACTGGAAACTGCCGAACGGGCACCATGCTTTTACAGAATCCGGCACCTATGCTCCTTCATTTACTGTTAAAAACTGGAAAGATGATCAGGGTGAGCAGCATCTGTTTCTGGTCGATGGTTATGCTGCTTCTGCAGAAGCAATTCAGGCTTCCAGTTTAAGCCCCATACTTGATCTGGATATATCTCTGGCAATATTTTCCTCAAAATTCAAGCTGAATTATAAAAAAGAAGCACAGGCAATGCATCTTGACCCGGAGGATTTAAATTTTTCTGAAAAACTCACTTCTCTGACTGAGAATGAATGGGATGAGGAACTTATCAAAAAATATAAAGAAAGTATCCGAATAGCCAGAGATGCGGGTATTCCTCTGGATAAGAGAACCGTGACAGTCAATGATTTCCTTCCGGAGAAAAAATGGGGAGTTATGGCCATTACCGGGTATATGCTCCCTGATCCCTATACTGGTATTACCGGAATCAAAAAGATTTCTCAGGATACCTATGAAGTGACAGTCCGGTTGTGTACTCGGCACGGCGATAAATATATTACTCTCAGTCTGAGATTATTAGAATCTTTTGAAGAGAGCAGGCTGATTTTTAATCCTCTATTGAACCGGTTTATGCACGGAGAAGACTATACAACACGAGCGGTCAAAATCTCTGATTCCGGCAGAATCCGTAATGAACTGCAGACTCTCTGTTCAGAAGCACTGGAGCATTTTGGATTTAAAGGAATTCGCATCTATTTCAGTAAAATTTCTCCGGATGTCATTTCTCCTGAAGATCAGAAAGAATTACGTAACATACTCACCTGGTATAAAAAGAACCATCCCATATGGTTCAGCTGGCTTGAATTCGGAGATTAAACTATTTATTCACTTGAAGGCAGAACGGGAGGATCATGAAAAAAGTATATAAAGTATATATTGAAGATATCGGAAAATATGAAGGTAAAGAAGTAACAATATCTGGATGGCTTTACAATAAACGCTCAAGCGGTAAATTATATTTTCTTCTGGTCAGAGACGGTACCGGAATGATACAATGTGTCGTATCAGAGGCTGATGTTCCGGAAGATACGTTTAAAGCTGCTGAAGAGGTTACCCAGGAATCTTCCTTAACAGTAACCGGGATGATTTTTGCTGATAAAAGAGCACGCGGCGGATATGAACTTCAGACAAAAAATATAACCATTAATCAACTGGCGGTTGATTATCCCATCACTCCAAAAGAACACGGCACCTCATTTTTAATGGATCACCGTCATCTATGGCTGCGTTCTTCCAGACAGACAGCAATACTGAAGATCCGCCATGAAATCATTAAGGCCTGCAGAGATTTTTATGATGAGCGGGGATTTACCTTAGTAGACACACCGATTTTCACTCCTGCAGCCTGTGAAGGAACCACCACACTTTTTGAAACAGATTATTTCGGCAGCAAAGCCTATTTAACCCAGAGCGGACAATTATACAGTGAAGCTTCAATCGGTGCCCTGGGTAAGGTATATTGTTTCGGCCCCACATTCAGAGCAGAAAAATCCAAGACACGTCGTCATTTAACCGAATTCTGGATGGTTGAACCGGAAGTTGCCTGGGCCGATCTTGATGATGTTATGGATCTGGCTGAAGAATTTGTAACCTACCTGGTTCAGCGTGTCCTGGACAATAGACAGGAAGAATTAAAACAGATTGAAAGGGATACATCCATGCTCGAAAAAGTGGTTCCTCCTTTTCCGCGAATCTCTTATGATGAAGCTGTGGAAATACTGCATGAAAAGGGTGAGGATTTCGAATACGGAAATGATTTCGGAGGAGGGCATGAAACTGTCATTTCTGAGAAATTCGGCAAACCGGTTATGGTGCACCGGTATCCGGCTGCTATAAAAGCATTTTATATGAAACATGATCCGGAAGACGATACCAAGGCTCTGGGAGTGGATGTATTAGCCCCGGAAGGATATGGTGAAATTATCGGGGGAGGACAGCGTGAAGATGATTACGATACACTGGTAAAGAGAATTAAAGAACACGGCCTGCCCATGGAAGCATTTGACTGGTATCTTGATTTACGAAGATACGGAACTGTGCCCCATTCCGGTTTTGGACTTGGTATAGAAAGAACAGTGGCCTGGATATGTAATCTGTCTCATGTCAGAGAAACCATTCCTTTTCCCAGATTGATGCATCGCTTACGTCCTTAGCTGTATCATCAGGAATACATGTGAAGAAATTCAAACAACATTTAATTCTTCTTATCCTGATCCATTTTGTATGTTCCAGAGTGACCGCTGAAGTGCATGTTATTCAGAGTGACAGAAAACGGGAAGTGCTCAGGGTATCAGCAGATAAACTCCCCGGTTTTTTAGGTGCAGATATTCAAAGTATTAACATATATCGCTACCTGGATGCTTCTGATATATGGGAACCGGTTCCTTTTCAGATAGATTTTCCCAACGGATCGTCTTATCACAGTAAAGAGACCGGGGTGCTTGAAGATACTGACCAGATACTTTTTATGGCCAGGGATCTGGGGGATAAAGCCTCAATTACCCGCTGGGTGGATGATGTCGAAGCCGGAAACAGGGAAAGAGCAGTGCTTATTGCTGTTGACCCCTTAACGCTGGATACAGGAAGAGTGTATGTATATTTTTCTCGTGATCTGACAGGTACACAGGAGAAGTATCTTTTCTATGATGAAACAGAGGATATAGTGGAAACTGAAGATTATTTTATTTCTCACGGAGATTACGGACTTCAGGATTCCGTACTATTTAAATCAGCAGTCGGTGGTGACAATATTGATTTCTTCGACACTCAGAAACTGCGTTTTAAAATCAGAATTATTGTTGATCTGGGAATATTCGGGAAGATCAAAAAAAGTGTTACCATTACTGAAGAAACCAGAAATAAAACAATTTCCATTGCCGGATTTCCCTTGGACATTAGCATGAAAAATATAAGCACAGAATATTCCTGCACCGGAATTATTCATTTACAGAGGTCAGCAGTTTTCGAGATAAGTTTTGATGCTGACGGTATTGGTGTTCACCAGAGCAGTAAGATTTATCTGAATACTCATTTTTTCCCTCATTATACGGAATGGAGAGCAGACGATATTTCAATACCTGAGTTTGATGAAGGGAAGATACAAATGATGCGGTTTTCTTCGGACCTTAATGAAAACAGTGCCGGAATGATGTTTTACAATATAAATAATCAGTCCGGAGTAAGAATTGATGGCGTCACTTCTCCGGTTGATACTACTATTGAATGGGATTACAACTGGTATCTGATCCATGCAGATCCTGAATTTGCTGGTTCTCCATTAACCACTGGTTCAGTTTTATCTGTTATGGATCTGAAAGGCGAGCCCCTCGGAGATGAACAGGAGTTATGGTTTCGGGATAATGATGCTGAAGACAATGATGACACCGGAGATAAAAAATCATACGGAGATGTGGGGGTGCTGATATCCGGAAATTCCATCAGCGGTCAATTAAGTTTTTTGAACAGAACCTATTATATCCCGGAAATTTTATCCTATAATCAGGCTGAACAAGAGATTGAAAAGGATAAACATCTCATCGAAACAAACAGTGACTCTCAGTATCCTTTACATATCGCTACCATTCCTCCTGAAGGAGGAGAGGTGAATGTCATAGCAGTAACCGATTCTGCCTTTGGTAACAGAGAAGTTACTTTGAGTGCTGTTCCCGACTCTGATCATGTATTTTCTTCCTGGTCCGGCGATTTATTCAGCAAAGAAGATACAGTAACCGTCCTCATGGATGGTCCTCAATACATTACTGCTCATTTCATCAGATTACGTGAGATCACTGTTATAACTGATCCTCCTGGTCTGGATTTCAGAGCTGACGGGGCAGTCTACTCAGCACCACACTCATTTAACTGGCCGGAAGGAAGTACTCATGGACTGAGTGTTGATTCCCTTATTCAGCCAGCCGAAGAAGTTCGTTATATTTTTTCGGAATGGAGTTCCGGAGACAGCAGAAATTTTAGTTATGTTGTCCCTTCGTATGATGAAGAAATAATTGGCAATTTCAAGACTGAATTCAGAGTATATACAAGTGTAAATCTGGAAGAGGCTGGGTTCATGGTCTTAACTCCTCCCGGAAAGTGGTTTGAGAAAGGTACACCGGTAACGTGTGAGGCATTTCCGCAGGGATGGTATACGTTTATAAGATGGGAAGGAGATCTTGGCCAGGAGGAAAATCCGATAACAGTACAAGTGGATTCCTCTATGTTAATAAAAGCAATCTTCGGCAATTATCCTCCTGTGGTCTCCCTGCCGGATATATCGTTTAATGAAGATGATACGCTGACACTGCCTCTTGATTTTTTCTATCAGTGGATCACTGATGCCAATAATCCGGATTCTGCTCTTACAATCAGTTTTCAGGAGGGTGAACATGTTACTTTTCATTCTGATTCTTCTGCAGAAAAAATGAAAATATTTACCAAGAACAGTCACTGGTACGGTACAGATTCTCTCCTGGTGACTGTTACAGATCCTCTGCAGGCAGCTGGACAGGATAATCTTAATATTACGGTATTTCCGGTTAATGATACCCCTCTGCCCTTTTCGCTTTTAGAACCGGCTGATGATACAGAAATTACCCAATGTTCAGATTCCATCCGTTTTTCCTGGCAGCAGGCAGCTGATCCGGATCCGGGGGACAGAGTGAAGTATATTTTTGAATTAGACACTACCAAAGAATTCAACAGTCCGTTTTTGATCAGAAAAGATAATATTGAGGAAAATTATTACAATTTTACAGGATCGGATTCATTATATAATGGTATCAATTATTGGCAGGTAACAGCTGTGGATACCAGTGACAGTGCAGTAACTTGTCATAAAGTATTTTCTTTTTATTTCAGCACTTCCGCTGTTGAAGAAACAGAAACTGTGCCGGACAGATTCATTCTGCAGCAGAATTATCCCAATCCCTTTAATCATTATACAGCGATAGGGTATGGTTTGCCTGAAGCAGAACAGATAACTATATATATACTGAACAACAAGGGACAGAAAGTATGTACCTTAGCGGATGGTAAAGCAGAAGCGGGGTATCATACAGTCAGCTGGAATGCAAAGGATGATAACGGCAGAATAGTCTCTTCCGGTATATATTTTATTGTTTTAGCCACAGAAGAGAATCGACTGGTGAGGAAGGCATTGTTTTTGAAATAGAAGTGCATAAAAAAGAACGAGAGAACTTTAGAACGTGAGAACTTGAGAAGATTTATGGTCAGAATCCAGAGACCAGTGATCAGAGGTCGGAATAGACCGCAGACCGCGGACGGCTGACCGCAAGGTACATGATGACTCCATGACCCTTTGGCACTACAACTCAAAGACCCTATGACTCAAAGACTCTATGACACAAAGACTAAAGAATAAAGAAGCAAGATTCAAGATTCAAGAATCAAGACAAAAGATAAAAGATAAAAGATAAAAACAGAGACCAGAAGACAGTAGTCATTTGTCAATATATTAGGGGGGATAGTATGGAGAGAAAAATACAAATTGGTATGATCGGAGGAAGAGAAGTAACGGATGAGCATCTGGCGCTGGCTGAAAAAACCGGTGAACTCATTGCAAAAAAGGGTGCAGTGCTTATATGCGGGGGTCTTGGTGGAATAATGGAAGCAGGGTGTAAAGGAGCAAAAAAGGGCGGGGGCACAACTGTGGGTGTTTTGCCGGGAAATTATATTATGGATGCTAACCCTTATGTTGATATTGCCCTGCCAACTGGCATGGGAGTTGCAAGGAATTCAATTATTATACATTCATCGCAGGGAGTAATAGCTGTGGGAGGGGAATACGGTACATTATCAGAGATCGCTTTTGCTTTTCAAAAAGGAATACCAGTTGTTTCTTTGAAAAGCTGGGATTTTGATAAGGCAATTCAGCAGGCTTTTTCTCCGGAAGAAGCGGTAGAGAAAGTTTTCAGGAATTTAGTATAGTTATTTGTTGATTGATTTTTAGATAAAAGATAAAAAAGGGATGATTATTAATGCAAGCATATGCACATATAATTGTATCCGGTATGGTTCAGGGAGTCGGATATCGTTATTTTGTTGTCCGGACCGCCAGAAATTTGGATTTGACCGGATGGGTGAAAAATCTGCCCACCGGAGAGGTTGAGATTGAAACTGAAGGGCCAAAAGGAAATATTCAATCCCTGATTGATGAACTGCCGGTAGGAAATCCTCATGCAACAGTGAGAAATGTTGAGGTAAACTGGAGTAAACCGACCGGTAAATACAGTGATTTTGATGTCGTTTTTTAAATTATTTATAAGAAAAAGGAACAGAACTATATTTCTCCGGTTTAAATGAAAATAAAAAATAAAGAGTGAACATGAAAAAAACAATACTGTTGTCACTACTTTTTTATATCTCCGGTATTCTGTCTGCTGCTGACACATTGGTTGTCAGCAGAGGAGTGGTGATAAAACTGCCCTCAGAAATAAAGAAAACAGTATGGGCTGTGGATGATGTTGAGTCAACCTATCGTTTTCTCCAGGATAGCCTGCCTAAATCCGGAGAAACCGTCCATTTTCTAAATGGATCCTCTGAAGCAAGTGAGGCAGTAGTGGGCGGTACAGGTATTGAGGGGATGAGGCTCACTGATACAAGACCGTATCTGTATGCGGGGTATGCTTTGCCGGATTTTACCCTTATTTCTGCTCTTTGCAGAGGCGGCAACCAGGCAGGATTGATCGGAGCTGGTTTTTTCGGGAATGACTGGACGATTGTAAACGGCGAGTTTCAATGGAATACTTCTTCGGAACAGGAGGAATAATTAATAAATATATTACTATCTACTGTGAGAGAAAAATATAAATAAGAAAATGCTATTAGAGAGTTATATAAAGGGGAAAAAGTATGGATAGTTTAAAAAATTTGATCAGGAATGTACCTGATTTTCCCAAGAAAGGGATAGGATTCAAGGATATCACCACATTGATAAAAAATCCGAAGGCGTTTAACCAGACAATTGAAAAGCTATGTGAACCGTATAAAAATGTAAATGTTGATATTGTGGCCGGGATAGAATCCCGCGGATTTATTTTTGGCGGTGCAGCTGCAGTTGAACTGCAGGCAGGTTTCGTACCTATACGAAAAAGGGGGAAATTGCCGGCTGAAACCTTATTTGAGGAATATGCACTGGAGTATGGGACTGATGCAGTAGAGGTACATAAGGATGCAGTTGACAAGGGAGTGAAAGTGTTACTGGTGGATGATCTTTTGGCAACCGGTGGTACTGCAGCAGCATCAGTCAGATTGTTAAAAAAGCTGGGCAGTGAAGTGGTAGGGGCAGCTTTTGTGATTGAATTAGGTTTTTTACAGGGCAGAAATAAGCTGGAAGGTGTTCCTTTGCATATATTGATAAATTTTAATGATGGGTAGATTTGAAAAATATTGAAAAATTAACTTGACTTTTTAGATAATGATAGATAATTTAACGTACTAATAAGATAAAATTGGAAAATTTATGTAATATACATTAAGCGAATGTAGCTCAGTTGGTAGAGCTCCAGCTTCCCAAGCTGGTTGTCGCGGGTTCGAATCCCGTCATTCGCTCTTCATTCTATGATACCAAACAAAAGGAGGCTATCATGAAAATACGCAAAAATGTAATATGTATATGGTTGAGCATCTTGATTTTATTCCCTGTTCTTATATTTGCTCAGGGATATGTACAGCAGATTGGCACATCCGGAAAAGTCAACTGGACTGACCAGGTAATTAAGTGTACAGGAATTGGAGCACCCAATCCGGATCAGTCAATGGCAGCTCAGAGAGCAGGTGCTTTACGTGCTGCTAAACTTGATGCACTGCGCAATCTTCTGGAAACAGTGCAGGGAATAAATATAAATTCAGCCACCACTGTAGAGGATGCCATGGTGACCAGTGATGTTATCGAGAGTAATGTTAAAGGTGCAGTCAGAGGCTACCGGGTTGTGGATACCCGATATATGTCATCCGGTGACGTGGAAGTTGATGTTGAAGTTCCTATAACAGGAATTATTATGGATAAATTATTACAGCAGCAGTTTGGAGGAGGCACTCTGTTAACCGGAGAGCAGCTGTTATGTCCGGTTTGTGGTCAGCCCTGGCCTGAAGGGAAGAATGTTCCTCCTGGAGTGGATTTAATCCATGTCGGAGGTGATTATCAGTCAAGTTATGGAGGAGGAGTGTATACAGGTTTGATTATTGATGCCAGAGGTCTTAATGCGAGACCGGCCATGGCTCCCAAAATCCTTGATGAAAAAGGAGAAGAAGTATACGGATCAAGATATGTAGAAAGAGAATATGCTGTAGATATTGGTATGGTTGGATATGAAAAAAGTGTGGACAGAGCTGCTCATAATGAAAGAGTTGCTGATAATCCCTTGATTGTTAAAGCTGTTGAAGCCACCGGTCAGAATAAAACGGATATAGTAGTAAGTAATGCAGATGCAGTAAAAATTCACAATGCAGCTTCAAGTATGAATTTCCTTGAGCGCTGTAAAGTAATGTTTATTTTAAATTAATTAAACAGGGAGGAATACAATGAATATTCGAACCCTTAAAATTTTATTTGCATTTTCATTAATGGTTTTGTTAATATTTTCAGGATGTGGTCCCAAACCAATTGAAAAAGAGTCTGTTTTGGATACACCTGATAACCATTATCGACAGGGTTTACGTTCCTACAACAGAGGGGATTTGCAGGGAGCTGCTGAGGCGTTTAAGCGGGCCACTGCACTTGATCCCGATTATGCCGGAGGCTATGTAGGATTAGGTTTAGTTGAGGCAGAAAAAGAAAATTATAAGGAAGCACTGAATCTGGTTGATAAGGGAATAGGCAAAAATAAAAATTTTATTGATGGCTATGTAACCAAAGGGCGTATATTGGTCAAACAGGCAAAAGGCGATAAATGGTTAGATGATGCTGTTAAACAATATGAGAAAGCTTTAAAAATTGATGGGAACAATGAGAAAGCTCTTTTCTATATGGGAGAAGCCTACAAAACAGCTTATGATTTTAATAGAGCAGCAGGTTATTTCAGTGATGTAATATCAATCAAAGGTGATTTTGCAGCTCAGGCCAACAGTGAGTGGGAACTGATGCAAAAAATCCAGAGAGCTGCTCCCGGAACCAGGATCGGTAAAAAGATAGCGCTCATTCCTGAAATTGACCGGGCTGACCTGGCTGTATTATTTGCGGAAGAGTTAAAACTGTTAGAAGTTCTGGAGAAAAAACAGCCTAAAACCTATGACACACGTTTTCGTCCCCCCACAGATCCCACTAAAATACAAGAACAGGAACAAGAGCAGAAATTAGCAACCGATATTGAAGGACACTGGGCTAAAAACTGGATTGAGGATATTATAAAAGCAGATGCCATGGGTACGTTTCCTGACAGAACGTTCCGACCGGATGAAAAGATCACCAGAGCAAATTATGCTATGTTTTTGCAGAATATTTTAATTGCAGTGACCGGAGATGAGAGTCTTGCCACTAAATATATCGGCACTCAGTCCAGATTTCCGGATATTAATTCCACTCACTATGCTTATAACGCCAGTTGTTTATCCGTTGACAGAGGAATCATGGAAGCAGATAAGATTGACGGATCATTTGGATTAAATAAAGAAATATCCGGTGCAGATGCTTTACTGATTATACGGGACTTTCAGAATGCTTTAAGAATGACATTTTAATTTTGGGAGAAAACCGTGAAGAATTTAAGGATTAAATATGCAATTGTAATTTCCTTTGTTTTACTGATTTTTACTGTACTATTGGAGGCTCAGAATATATCTGATACTGCTGAGAGTAAAAAGGTGGTGGCTACAGGAACTGGTTCCATATTCTACAATAATATTGCCAAGGCCAGAGATGATGCTATAGAAGATGCTTTGCGCAGAGCCCTGGAACAGACACTGGGGACCATGATAGAAGCAGAGACCTATGTGGAGAATTTTCAGGTTATTGATGATAACATCTACAGTGAAACCAAGGGGTATATTAAGAATTATGAAGTAGTAAGAGAAAACAAACGTAATGAGTATCTGTATGAAGTTATGGTTACTGCAGTTGTGAGTATGGAAAATCTTCAGAATGATCTTCAAGCTATAGCCACTCTTATGCGGAGAAAAAATATGCCCAGAATGATGGTCATGATTCTTGAGAAGAATATCGGAAAATCCGTGGGATTTTTAAATTATATTGAAGCAGAGACCAATAATGCAGAAACTTCCATTATTGATGGAATGATGCAGAAGGGATTTACCTTTATTGATCAATCAGTTGTGAAACAGAATCTTACCAGAGAAAAAGCTGCAGCTATTTTGCAGGGTGATACGGAAATGGCAGCAGCTCTGGGAAAGAAAATAGGAGCAGAGGTGGTATTAACAGGCAATGCTCTGGCAAATGCAACTGAAGTTGAACTATATGGTGCAAAACAGCGATCGCAGCAGGCAACTGTTACTGTTAAAGCTATCAGAACTGATACCGGTGAAATTATTGCCACTGCTTCTTCTGATGGTGCTTATCCCCATATTAATGATATGGTAGGCGGAGCAAAGGCAATTCAGAAAGCATGTGGTAAATTATCTGAGGAACTGGTAGAGAAGATTCTTTCCCGGTGGCAGAAAGATGTTTCATCCGGCAGTACTGTTACCTTACGGGTACAGGGATTAAAAAATTATAGTCATCTGACAAAATTTAAATCATCTTTAGAATATTATGTAAGAGGTATTAATTCTGTTTTACAGCGTCATTGGAGTGAAGGATTTGCTGAATTTGATGTTAATTTTAAGGGCACTGGTGAAGATCTGGCCCAGCAACTATCCGGCAGGAGTTTTGAGGGGATGACCGTCAAAGTTATTGGATTGTCTCAGAACAGGGTGAGTGTTGAAGTAAATTTAAACCAGATTGAATAGCTTTTTTAAGCAATGACATATAAATAAATTACATAATTTAATAATTTTTATATGGTCACTATTTAAAAGGAGTATGATCATGAAAAAAAGAATATTAGTTGGTTTCCTGCTCTTCGTGATGACTGTTTGTTATCTCAACGCCTTTCCACAGTTAAAAAAGAGGGTTGCAGTTTTCACGTTTGAGGATAAATCAGAACATGGATGGCACTGGTGGAATGGAAAACCGCCGGGAGAAGGAATGGCTGATATGCTTACCACAGAACTGGTTAAAAGCGGTAAGTATACAGTTATTGAGCGTCAGGAAATTGCTCAATTAATGGAGGAGCAGAATCTGGGACAGACCGGCAGGGTAACTGAACAGAGTGCAGCTCAAATTGGTAAACTGCTGGGTGTTGAACTGGCAATCATGGGAGCGGTTACCGAATTTGGTCAATCTAAAAGTAATAAGGGAGGAAGAATCAAGGGGATTGGTCTGGGAGTGAGCAGCAATAAAGCTACTGTTGCTATTGATGTAAGATTTGTTAATACTGAGACAGGTGAGATTTTAGCTGCAGACAATGTGCGTAAGGAAAAAAGCAAGGGTGGATTGAGCATCAGTACTCCTGAATTTGGTTTCAGAGATCAAACCAGTTTTGATAATTCTCTGGTGGGTAAAGCAACCCGGGAAGCAATTGAAGATATAATGGGATTAATTGAGAATCAGATGGAAAATATACCCTGGCAGGGAAAGATTTTAAAAGTAGCTGGTACTACAGTATACATAAAACCAGGTTCTGAAGGGGGAGTAAAAGTAGGGGATATGTTTATCATCTATTCTATCGGAGAAGCACTGATCGATCCTGATACAGGATTGAATCTGGGAAGTATAGAGAAAAAAGTAGGGACTATTGAAGTTACTGCTCTGATAGCTGATGGCAAGGCAGCTACAGCTGTAGTTAAATCCGGTTCGGGTTTTAAAACCGGTGATTTAGTCAAGCAGCAGTAATAGTTATTTATTAAAATATTGATACTATTTTAAACCTCCGGAAGTATACAACATTTTCGGAGGTTTTTTGATTATTATAGAATGAGTTATTTTGAAATGCCTACGAAATATACGAAATTCACTAAATAGAGAATCAATTTTTAATAAAATGTTTAGTGTTCTTTGTGCATTTAGTGGGATTTTTTAAAAGCTTGTATAATAAATTTTAAATCTGTGTTGACTCGTGTAAATCCGTGGCACTATTAATTTTTATTATTGTAAACGAACACTAAACATTATAAAAATATATCTTAGTCGGAGAAAGAAAACATGACAAATGGTATTGACCAGTCAATTTCCGATTCTCTGGAAATAGATCCGGAATTACTTGCCTATATGCCTTTTTTGCTTCAGGATATGTGGGCTTTGGGCTGTTCTG